>WFSC01000338.1 GCA_015486185.1 Bacteroidales bacterium
TGTCAGTACCGCAGCATGATAGTTCCCGTCATGTGTATAAGGTACTAACTCAAGTTTACAAACATTTTTTGCAAAACCTTTGCATTGTGCCTGGCTGTTCTGGGTAGATAGTACAAAAAATGAGGCCGATATAAATAACAACAGAATAAGAACTCGTTTCATAGGTATAAATTTTATGAAATATAATTATTTCTGATAACTTTTACTTTTTCCTTTAATTCATTGAAAACATCTTTTGATAATTTATAGCTGGATTTCGATTCAATGGTTGTCACATGCGTTTTCTCGTTCGTTGATGTTTTGGAAGTAGAGCTCCCTGTCATAGGGATCTTATCATAAACAGCCTTTATTTCATTTATATCTTTCATGATCGACTGTATATCGGGATTGTCCTTGTTTTCATTAAGAAGGCGTTCCACAATATTCAATGAAAGTTTTTGGTCAACAATACGGTGAACCAATTTATTTGTTGCCAGGTTCGCCGTATCGGGGACCAGCTGGGTGGCAAGATAAAGGCCTTCCATCCAGCCTCCCACCAAAACAATGGCGGCAATAGCTGTACGATCATTTTCTTCCAGATAAGAACTGGAATTCATAAAAGTCTCGGAAATAATATCCATGATCACATCACGGTTATTGATATTTTCTTCCAGCCGGTCAATATTCTCCTGACTGATTGCATCCAGAATGCCAAGCCCGTCAGCCATTTTCTTGGCTGCATTCATATAATCAATAGAGGCCTGGGTTTGATCATAAAGGCTGGCAAAACTAAGATCACAGGTGTAAATACCAAGGTTTAATGCCATACTTTTGTTGGTTGAATATTTTGTGGCATTATCAACAGAGTTGAGCAAATCTTCATTATAGTCAGCTCCTGATGATTTGATCAGCATAGCTGTCTCCAAAGGCGAGGGGAGAGAATAAAAAATCTGCTTGGCCTCGTTGATATCCTTGAACATCTCCTGATTCAATTGAGAGACATCAACCTCAACCGCATTTTCTTCTTCAGCCTTCTTTTGCTTCGTTCCGGATTTACAACTGACCCACAAGACAGCAACTAAGGCCAATAACGAAATACGGACTAAATTTCTATTAATCATTTTTAGCTTCATAAACAAGAAATTTATTCAACATTGATAATGAAATAATACCAAAGTAAAATTAATACTTTTTTTCAAATGACCATAAAAAAATTTTCATTTATCTTTTATAAAATTTTATATGCATGTTTATCAATGACTTACGAACAATTCCTCATATATTAAAATTAATATATAATAATATCATATTCTATGCAGGTGATATAAAATACCGCAAAATGCCGCCGAAATATCAGAACACCGGACTATTATAAATAGTTTTCCATAGGGAAGCGTATCTTTTTTGTTTAATTTTGCAAAAAATATATTAATATGCATAAAAAGCCTGCAGATCAAATGAACCAACAGCTTGTCAAGCGGCTTTTCTCGGCACGTGATGATGTGGTATTATCTGTAATACATGAAATACGCAATACAGGCAATCCGGAAATGATACCTGCCCTGATGGAATTGTATGCCCGTACGGATTCACCGGATATTATCCGGGCAATTGCCGGCCTTATCGGTGATTTGAAAAGTCAATCGGCTGTTTCAAAATTGTTTCCTGTCATCCGCGATATTTCCGATGCCGGGAAGAAACAGTCCCTGGTCGCTGCCTGCTGGCAATCCGGACTGGACTTCTCTGCCTATATCGATATTTTTCTCGATATTTTTCTCCAAGAAGATTATATGACAGCACTCGAAGCCTTCACGGTTATTGAAAACTCACTCCCTTTCATGCAGGAAAAGGCAATCCTGGAAAAATACATTTCTTATCTGAAAGAAAAACAGGCGAACAAGTCAATTGCTGCGGAAATACTTCCCCTTTCCAATGAACTGATAAAGATCTTTGAAGAAAATCTTATTTTTCCTGAAAATCAATGATAGTCTGAAAAATATTTCATGAACTGGGACCTTTCATAGCTTACGGGATCCCCAATATTTTTGTAGTTTAGCTTCCCTCTGAACTCATCTATTTTACCAAATCCTTTTTCATCCATCCATGAAGTCAGACCTTCATTGAGCGTTTTAATGTAGGATATTCCTTTTTCGTACAATACCGAACAGACCATTGTAACATCCGCTCCTGCCAGCAGCAGCTTTACCACTGCATCAGCATCATGTACCCCTGTGGAAGCCGCCAGATCAATACGGTCAGACTGTCCGGATAATATTCCGATCCATCGCAGTGTCTGACGGATCTCTTCAGGTTTGCTGAAAACGCCGGCAGAAACCATCCGCAGATTCTTTATATCAATATCCGGTTCATAAAAACGATTAAACAAAACCACACCGTCCACATGACGATAAGCCAGTTGGGTTACCAAATAATTAAGATTGGTAAACTGCCGTCCCAATTTAAAAGCAACGGGTATATGAACGATCCCTTTTAGTTTTTCCGCCAGATCCAGATATACCTGTTCGTATTCCGGAGAAGACTTACCGGCCGACACCGGAAGAAAATAAACATTCAGCTCAATAGCATCAGCGCCGGCATCCTCCATCTTTTTTGCAAAATCAATCCATTCGGAAACAGAGACACAATTGACGCTGGCAATTACCGGAACAGATGTTTCTTTTTTCACCTTTTCTATCAGATCCAGGTATTCCCCTACCGAATGATCCCGTATATAATTACGAAGGTAATCCTCTGCTTCGGGATATACGGATTCATCATGATATTGACTTCCTTCAAATAATATCTGCTCTTCAAATAAAGATTTGAGGACCACTGCCCCTACGCCTGCCTTTTCCATTTCTCTTATCCCTTCAATGGTGGATGTCAAACCGGAACTACTGGCCACAACCGGACTCTTAAGATCAAGTCCGAGATATTTTACCGAAAGATCAATCATAATTTTTTCTGTTATCGATTTCAGGTGTTAAAGATAATTCCTTTCTCCGAAAATCAAAGTGCCGATACGTACCATTGTACTTCCTTCTTCGACAGCAATCCGGTAATCACCTGACATGCCCATGGATCTTTCCCGGAAATAATCTTTGTCGCTGAAGAAATCCGATTTCAGCGTATCATAACATTGATGAAGAAAACGAAATTCCTGTCTCACCTGATCTTCGTCGTCGGTAAATGTAGCCATACCCATCACTCCACAAATACGGATATGATCCAGTTTTTGCCATTCATTATCATGTAACAGGGAAAGCAATTCATTAAAATCAAAACCGAATTTGGAGGGTTCTCTGGCAATATGTATTTCCAGCAAACAATCCTGTACCTTATTCCTTTTTATTGCTTCCTTATTGATGGTCTGCATCAGTTTCATGCTATCCACACTATGGATCAGTGTCACAAAAGGTACGATATATTTTACCTTATTGGTTTGCAAATGGCCGATCATATGCCACCGTATATCACCCGGCAACTGTTCTTTTTTATCCACCATCTCCTGCACCTTGTTTTCGCCAAAGTCACGCTGTCCTGCCTGATAAGCTTCAAGGATATCTTCTACAGGTTTTGTTTTGCTGACAGCAACCAGGGTAACATCTTCCGGTAGTTCTTTCCGTATCCGTTCGAGATTTTCCTTAATCATGATTCATCAAGACTATGAATGACCAGTCCGCTGCGAAGTTTAGGCTCAAACCAGGTAGTTTTGGGAGGCATGATGTTACCGGTATCCGCAATATGCATCAGTTGTTCGAGTGAAACGGGATAAAGTGCAAAAGCTACAGCCATTTCTCCCGAATCCACTCTGCGTTTCAACTCTTCCAGTCCCCTGATCCCTCCGACAAAATCTATACGATCCGACCGTCGCAGGTCTTCGATACCAAGCAAAGGTTTCAGCACCAGTTCGGAAAGGATGGTAACATCCAGCATCCCTATCGGATCCTGATCATCATAAGTACCCGGCTTCGCAGTCAGGACGTACCATGCTCCATCAAGATACATGGAAAATTCATGTAGCTTCGATGGTTTAAAGATCTCTTTTCCTTTTTTCTCCACCACAAAACCCGCCTGCAGTTTATCAACCAGATCATCCGGGGTCATACCATTCAGATCCTTTACCACCCTGTTATAATCAATAATAGTAAGCTGATCGTGAGGAAAATGCACAGCCAGAAAATAATTGTACTCTTCATCTCCCCGGTGATCGGGATTGTTTTTTCGCTTCTCCAGTCCAACCCTGGCAGCAGCAGCCGTGCGATGGTGACCGTCAGCTACATAGGTATGGGATATGGCATCAAACAAGGTTACAAGCCGGTCAGTCATTTCGCGGTCTTCAATGATCCAGAAACGGTGCCGTACCTCATCAACGGCCGTAAAATCATACACCGGATCATGCGTCTTCACATAATCACCCACCAGGTGGTCTATTTCCGGAACTGTTCTATAAGTGAAAAAGACCGGTTCGATATTGGCGTTGTTGACCAGCACATGCCGCATACGGTCATCCTCCTTATCAGGACGGGTAAGCTCATGTTTAAGGATAACCCCGTTCAAGTAATCATCCACTGCAGCACAGCCCACCAACCCGTATTGTGTACGACCATGCCAGGTTTGTGCGTAAATATACAGGTAGTCCCTGTCATCCTGTCTGAGCCATCCTTTTTCCAGAAATTTCCGGTAGTTCTCGCGGGCTTTTTCATAGACAGCCTCACTATGAACATCAATACCCGGTTCCAGATCAATCTCAGGTTTGATAATATGCAACAGGGAATAAGGATTTCCTGCTGCTTCCCGGCGGGCCTCTTCCGAATTGAGCACATCATAAGGCCGGGAGGCCACTTTGGGTGCCAGATCAACCGGAGGCCGGATGCCTTTGAAAGGTTTTAATACTGCCATATTTGAATGAAGTGTGAAATATGAATTATGAATTATTTGTTTACCTGGAACTTCCGGTCTCCTCTCTCCAGGAAGGCAACGATCTGGCGGGCAGCGGCAACCCCTGCATTGATATTGGCTTCGGCAGTCTGGGCGCCCATTTTTTTAGGAGTAAAGAAAAACCTGCCCGGAAATTCCGATGCTATTGTTTCAGCACAACCGGGAGCAATATCCGACACATACCTGAAATCTTCCCTTTCCCGGAACATCCGCAACAGATCGTCTTCATGGATGATCTCCTTGCGGGCTGTGTTGACCAGCGTAGCCTCTTCGGGCATACGTTTCAAAAGATCATAATTGATCGACTGAACCGTTTTCTCATTGGCCGGGATATGCAGGGAGACATACCGGGATTTTTCATACAGTTCTTCCACATTGTCCACCGGGATAGTACCATCATTGATAATATCCGTCTTGCTGATAAAAGGATCGTAAGCCAGTGTTTCCATACCAAATCCCTTAGCAATACGGGCTACTTCCCTGCCGACATGACCATAGGCATGGATGCCGAGTGTTTTACCCTTGAGCTCGGTTCCGGGTTTTCCGTTGAACAGATTCCGGGCCATATACACCATCATGCCAAGTGCCAGTTCAGCTACGGCATTGGAATTTTGACCGGGTGTGTTCATCACCACTACATCCCTGGCACTGGCTGTTTCCAGGTCAATGTTATCATAACCGGCACCGGCTCGTACCACGATCTTCAGATGACCGGCTGCTTCCAGTACCTGTCTGTCAATCTTATCACTGCGGACGATCATACCGTCCACCTCCTTCACAGCATGTAACAAGTCATCCTGTGAGGCATACTTTTCCAATACTTCCGTTTCATATCCCGCCTCATTGAAAATGTCTCTGATCTGCTCTACTGCCACGGGAGCGAAAGGCTTTACGGTTGCTATTAATATTTTCATGGTTTATGTTTTTTAGTTGGTGGTTTGTGGTAATTTGTCTGCCGGAGTTATATTATAACGACGGTCAGGCTTTCATCGATTCAAATTCCTGCATCACATCAATCAGCGCTTTAACACTATCCAGTGGCAGGGCATTATAGAGGGAAGCCCGGAAACCACCTACCGATCGGTGCCCTTTCACGCCAACCATACCACGCCTGGTAGCGAATTCAAGGAAAGGCTTTTCCAGTTCGGCATATTCTTCATTCATCACCCAGCACACATTCATCACCGAGCGGTCCTCCTCATTTTTGATAGTCGGTACAAACAGCTTATTCCGCTCTATTTCCTGATATAACAGAGAAGATTTCTCACGGTTTTTCTTTTGCATCGCTTCTACCCCACCGTTATCCTTTATCCAGATCAGTGTTTGCAAAGCAGCATACACAGGTAACACCGGCGGTGTATTGAACATGGAGCCCTTATCGATCTGGGTCCGGTAATCGAATATGGTGGGTATTTTACGGTCCACATTACCTAGTACATCTTCCCGTACAATAACGAAGGTTACCCCGGCCGGTGCCAGATTTTTCTGGGCACCTCCATAAATAAGCACGTATTTGGAAACATCTACCGGACGGCTCAGGATATCGGAAGACATATCGGCCACCAGCGGTACAGGAGCATCCATATCTTCTTTTATCTCCGTACCATAAATGGTGTTATTGGTCGTAATATGGAAATAATCTGCATCGTCAGGGATTTTGTACCCTTTCGGGATATAGGAAAAATTTTTATCTTCGGAAGAGGCGACAACTTCCACATCACCATACAGTTTTGCTTCCCTGATGGCTTTGGTTGCCCAGGCACCCGTATTCAAATAAGCTGATTTATTTTGCATCAGGTTCATGGGCACTACGGTAAATTGTGTACTGGCACCTCCACCAACGAACAATACATGATATCCTTCCGGTATTTTCAACAGTTCCTTAAATAAAGACTGGGCATGTTCCATTACTTCGGTAAATTCTTTGCTTCGGTGAGATATTTCCATGATTGATAATCCTGTTCCGGCAAAATCCCGGCAGGCTTCAATCACATTGTTTACCGTGAATTCCGGCAATATGGCCGGTCCTGCATAAAAGTTGTGTTTTTTCATTGCTTATATAACTTTTGGTTGAGTTTTCTGTAATGCAAAATTGCATTAAAAACAGAAATAAACCATAACAAAAAGCAAATAAATTGCTAACAAATTCACATTTTTTTCAACGGGACCAGAACATTTTTCTTCAACACCGGAATAATGTCAGTAACATCCTGCGTATGACAGTATTCAATAACATTATCCAGCCCGAGTTTTTTCAGGCGGTTCCGGTTAGCTGCCTTATCAATATAGGAAACAATATCCGGTTCGGCCATTAACCACAGGTCACGGGCAGCGATAGCCGAATCGCAGATCGTATCAAAATGATCCGATGCAAGAAGCCTGTCTGTCAGGGCTCCGGCAAAGACCGAATCTTCCAGACTAAATTTGTTCCGCCAGGCTGCACAAAGGATCAGCACATCCCTTTTACGGGAGACCAGATAGGATACCAGGGCAGAAAGGTTCAGAAAGCCCCCCACCAGTACCTCATGACTGCTGCCGGCCGTCCGTATGGCCTGGGTGCCGTTAGTAGTACTATAGACTATGGTTTTTCCCTTGATATTATCACGCGTAAAGTTATCGGGAGAATTTCCGAGATCGGCAAAATCCAGGATC
>WFSC01000339.1 GCA_015486185.1 Bacteroidales bacterium
AAAAATCTAAATAAAAAGGATAAAAATAAATAATTATGAGATCTCTGAAAAAAATTATCATTTTGTTATTTGTGTTTATTGAAGCTATGCAGAACTCTTTTTCCCAGACAAAAATAGTTTATGCAAGTGACAGTCTTGGTACGTATGATATTTATGACATAAACCCGGACGGGACGGGAAGAAAAATACTTTTAAATTCGGCATATACCGAAAATGCTCCAAAATGGACTCCTGATGGAACCAAAATATATTTTGTTGGTGATAAAGATGGTTCCTATGATATTTACCGGATGGATGCATCCGGAATTTCGGAAGGGTCCGGATTATATGCCGAAAAGATAACGAATACCACCGGTGATGTTCTTGATTATTTTAGTTTTTCACCGGACGGTTCACAACTTGTCTATACATATCATGACAAGGTAGCGGGCACCTATAATTTATACTTGTTAGATATTGCCACACTTGGATCCACGCAAATCACCTTCAATGACACAATGAAACAATGTCCTTTTTGGACGTATGATGGTAATTTTATTGTATATGAACAGGCCATGAATCCTTCCGGGCCGGTAGGTAACTGGCAGCTTTTTGCCATTCATCCGGACGGAACAAATTTAACCAGGCTAACTAGTGATGGCGAGGATAACCGCGACCCGGTAGTATCGCCTAATGGGGATAAAATTCTGTTTATTAGTACCCGTAATGGAAATTTATACTGTGATAAACTCTGGATTGGTGATTTCGTGGTTACTGGCGGAATTCCTTCTATTGTCAATGATCATATGCTTGTTACGTCAGGAAGACACCAAAGACCTGCCTGGTCACCCACAGGGGATACGATCGTGTTTGGCAACAATGCCTCATCATGTACATGGGATGTGGACCTTTATACCGTAAAACCCGATGGTACGGGGCTGACCCGGCTGACGGCCAATCCCCATTGCTCTGCTCCGGACTGGTCCCAGGTTCCACCCGGACCGCCATCACAAAACATTATATTTGATGAACAGTTTGATAACCTGGATGCCTGGTCGCCGGCGCCGGATAACGGGGACGGTTGTACATGGACGGTGGTGAACGGCGCGGCCAAAATCGGGACAATGGGCTATAACCCCTCTGGATGGATAGGTGCCGTCTATGAGCGTCCGTTGCCACAAACCATTCCGCCGGGCGTGGATTTTATTCTCAAAGCGCATATCGTGGTTATGGATGGCGATCCTTCAGGATGGCTTAGTGGGGTTGGTGTGCAGTTAATGGATGATGACAACAACCGGGTAGTCAGAATCAATTTCAATGATTCACAGGCCTCATCCGGATACGGTGGGTTGCAATACAGCACAGGCCTTGGGATGGTATATACAAACGATCCCGGTGGTTTTTCAACCAACAATCCGACACTGGACGGTGTCCTCGAGATACGCCGTACCGGGACAACCTGGACAGCTTATCTGGATGGCCAGCAATTGGGATCTCCCCAGGAATTTGATGTGCAACGGACTGCTACAAAAGTACAGATCACAAATGGACAATATCAGACTTATCACTACAGGGATGGAGAGATTGATTATATTATGATTGAACTGCCCACCCCCCCATCAGGACTGACATGCTTTTATGCCATTGAACCAACTACTGATCTTATTACAAAAGCTCTAAGTGAATTAGGATTTTCCACAACATTTGCCCCAACATGGACATGGCCTGCAGATCTGTCATCCTATAATCTGGTTGTATGTCGCAGCTACTCAATGTGTACACCAACCTATGCGCCACTTGTTGGAGATTATGTCTCAAATGGAGGGAATGCACTTCTTCTTACGGGGACTCCTTCTACCTTTGGTGGCGGTGGGTACAGTTGCAGTAATATTGCTGATTGGTTTGGAACTGCTGACTATGCAAACGCTTCCTATTGTGTGGCAAAAATCTCCTATGACCATCCCTTAGGTACTAATTTATTGGCAGGTGATACTGTAGCTATTATAAATGGTGTTGGTGCTGCAGGTGTGACCAATGTTTTTAATGACTGTGATGTACTGTCAACATATACTACAGGTGTTGTCCATTCATTTGTTAGAGTTTCCGGGGCTGGTAAAGTGGGCTATAACGGGGAGTTCTCTGCTAATAAAGCCGAAACATATACATTGGTAAAAAGTATGATATCGTGGCTTACTGGCAATTTAAGTATTTACTTGTTGGTTTCTCCACAAACAGCCACGGTGAACGCAAACAGCGGTAGTGTCACATTTTCGGTAAATTCCAATGTGAACTGGAGTGTTACGGATAATGCCGGATGGCTTACCGTTAGCAAAACCAACGATACAACAATTACCGCAAATTATCAGGCAAATAATCTGATAAATCAGCGTGTTGCCACAATAACGGTTTCGGGGCCGGGTGTAACCCCTAAATCCATACAGGTTACTCAGGAAGGCGCAGCACCTTTTCTTAGTGTCACACCCGATACCGCTTTGGTAGGTTCTGCAAGTGGCTCTTTTAATTTTTCAGTTTCCTCAAATATTCAATGGAATATTTCCGGTGATGCGGGTTGGATAACCGTAACAAAAAATGATACCACTAATTTTAACGTGAATTACCAGGAAAACAGTACAATTTTTTCCAGGACAGCTACCATTATTGTTACAGGCAACGGAGTTTCGGACCAATATGTTAAACTGATCCAGCAGGGAGGCACTCCCTCGATCAGCGTATCACCTTCATCTGTCAATGTTACTTCACAGATTGATACCGCAATATTCATGGTAGATGCAAATATTTCTTGGATTGTAACGAGCACGGCAACATGGATAACCCTGCAAAAGACAGATTCGGTATCTTTTATGGTAATCAGTGAAGAAAATACTTCAGTGGATTCCCGGACGGCGAATATAACGGTTAGCGGAGATACCCTGGTTTCCCAAACGGTAACATGTATGCAGGCAGGCGCAGATCCTCTGCTGGAAGTTACGCCCACTGAGTTGAACGTATCATCACGCTATGGGGATACAATCGTGCTCGTTCATGCAAATATTGCCTGGAGCGTATCGTCATCCGCAGCCTGGTTAAATGTTACTAAAATAAGTAATGATTCGATACTTGTTCACTATAATGAAAACACTTCTACACAAGGGAGAAGCGAGATCATTACCGTTAATGGATATAACGGAACAAGTATTATTCCTGTAAATATTACGCTCTCACAAGCTGGTACTGATCCGTATATTTATACAGCTGATACTTCTTACATAATAAGTTCTAAAGCGGGATATATAAATATCGGAGTGCAGTCCAATGTCAACTGGACGGCCACATCATCTGATTCATGGCTGGATGCTGTCAAAAAAGATGCCCTTACCTTAGAGGTGAATTATAGCCAGAATACCGGCCTCTCTTCCAGGGAAGGGACTATTCTATTAGGTGGACCTGGGGTGCCATCCATGACCATACATATATTACAGAATGGCGTTGACCCGTCCCTGATCGTGTCACCCGGTTCATTTAATGTTGATGCCAATGCCGGGGATACCCTCCTGGATGTAAATGCTACAGTTACATGGAATGTTTCCAGCAATAAGAGTTGGGTTACTGTTACTAAGCAGGATACTTCAACCGTATTAATAACATTCGGGGATAACGTTAGCACTGAGGAAAGAAAGGCTACGATTACGGTTTACGGTGACAGTATTGCAACACAATATGTTTCTTTTACTCAATCAGGAGCCATACCGGTTTTGTCTGTTTCACCTGCAAACATACTGGTAAGTGAAGAGCAGGGTGATACCACGGTAAATGTATCATCGAATGTTGACTGGCAGTACTTTTCATCAGCAGACTGGATCGGTATGTCAAAACCTGATTCTTTACATTTGCTTGTTTCTTTCGATAAAAATCCCTATACAATCGAAAGGAATGCAATCATTGTGATTTCCGGAGCCAATGTATCATCACAATTCATAAACATAACACAACAGGCTGCTGTTCCTTTCGTCAGTATTGATTCGACAAGCCTGCATCTGCACAGTACCAGTGGTAATGTTTCATTAAATGTGCAATCGAATGTCGACTGGTCAGTATCGGATAACAGCAACTGGCTGACCGTAAGCAAAGTTAATGCAACAACGTTGAATATTCAATACACTGAGAACCCTTCAACAACATCCAGAACTGCTATTATCTCTGTTAAAGGAACTAATGTTTCATCCTTGAATCTACAGGTCATGCAGGAGGGGGCAACTCCTTTCCTGAACATCAGTACTGCATACATATCAGTACCCTCATCACAGGGTGATACCGTTATTGAAGTCAGCACAAATATTGACTGGTCTGTTAAATCCTTGTCTGAATGGATTACCTGTATGAAATCAGGATCCGGAATACTTACCATTAATTATGAAGAAAATGGAGAGGTATTAGTACGTGAAGGAAAAATACTGTTAACCGGACCCGGGGTGGATTCATTATGGATTACTTGCTCACAGGCGAAAGCAGATCCTTATGTCCTTCCATCTGCATCTCAGATATTTTTGCCCTATTATGAGATGGATACTGTTTTATTTGTCCATTCTAATATTTCATGGAATATTTCCAGCGAGACCAGTTGGTTGAATATTGTCAAGATCGATTCTGTAAGTTTTCAATTACATTGTGCCGCCAACCGGTCCACCCAGACCCGCAGCGGAGAGGTATATATAGGAGGGGATGGATTGGAGCCCGTTGCACTTGATATTGTACAGGATGGAGGGTTGCCTTATTTATATGCTGACCGGGATGTTGATACGGTTTCTGCTGAAGCCGGAACAGTTAACTTTAAGATCAGTTCAAATGTTTCATGGAAAGTAACCACAAGCAGCAATTGGCTGGATCCGGTGAAGACGGATTCAAATACATTGAAAGTTAATTATTTGATAAATACTACAGGTGTCAGCAGGACAGCGTATGTATATGTTACAGGTACAGGTACCGACAATCTTATACTGACCCTGATGCAGGACCCGATGAAGAAGGATCTTTCTGTTGAATGGATCAGTCCGGAAAGTTCACCTGAATGTGGAACATACACAAATCAGGAGATTAAAGTCAGGATTACCAATCTTGGTACAGAACCGGTTAGCGGCTTTTATGTCGGTTATAAAATCGAAAAGTCTAAAACTCAAGTGAAGGAGAGCCTCTACAAAACCATTATGCCGGGAGATGTTATGGTTTATTTGTTTGAAAACAAGGCTAATATGGGTTCACCAGGCCAATATAAGTGTAAAGCCTGGGTAGCGCTAAAAGGAGACCAAAACAGACTGAATGATACTGCTTATATAACCATTTTGAATCAACCCATTATAATTTCCGCTGAAACTACGGAAACAGTATGTAATGATACTACTGGTGGAATATTTATTAAAGATATTAACGGAGGAATCCCGCCATATAGGGTATTCTGGACAATTGGGGACACAGTAAATACATTTGTTTGGGATATAGATTCTTCCAACAAAATTAACAATGTACCTTCCGGAGATTATATCATTTCTGTTAACGATACAAGGGGTTGTGATAATCAGATAAAAGTAAGTGTCAAAGATGCAGGTGGTCCCTCAATTGCTGCTCATCATGAAAAAGATGTAACCTGTGCGGGTGGGTCAGACGGGGCCATTGATATTTCAGTTTACGGAGGCAGTACACCTTATTCTTATTATTGGTCTAACGGAGAAATTACAGAAGATATTTATAACCTATCTGCCGGTATATATTCCTTAGAAATTAGAGATAGCAAGGGGTGCAAAACATATTTTACAGATACAATAGAGGAAAAGAACCCTATTTCTGTAACGGCATTGGTGAATGATGCCAATTGCGGTGTAAATAATGGATCAATAGGGTTGGAGGTAAGTGGTGGTTATTCTCCGTTCAGTTATCTTTGGAGCACCGGGGATACAGTTCCGAATCCCGATTCACTATATAGCGGGATTTATACAGTGGAGGTTACGGATTCGGCAGGATGTACCGCTGAACAAACTGTGACTATATATGAAGTAGGGGCGCCGGTTATTGGACTAACTGAATCCAAGCCTGCAGATTGCGGCCTTTCGAATGGAAAGCTTGCAATCAGCATTAACGGAGATACTGTCGATGTATACAGTAAATATATAATTCTTTGGAGTACAGGTGATACTACCCGGATTATCACTGATCTACAAAGAGGGATATATACAGTTTCTGTAAAAGAAAGATATGGAAGCTGTACGGCTATTGAACAGTTTGAAGTTATCTCCAATAAAGTGGCACCACCTGAGATTTGCATGGTTACCGTGGACAGCATCCTTGAAAGAAACAAGATTGTGATTCATTTACCCGTTGACACAGTATGGCAATACTATAATATTTACCGTGAAGGGAATCAGATAAATGTTTTTGACCAAATAGCGCAAATCAAAGTTTCTGAAGGGAACTCATATATAGATTCTACATCCAATCCACGTGTAAAACCATGGAAGTATCGGGTAAGCGCTACAGATAAATGTGGTAATGAAACGGATCTCAGTATGCCGCACAAAACAATCCATTTATTGGCAAACCAGGGCATTAATGGTGAAATCAATCTTTTATGGACAGGATATTATGGATTTGAATATTCGACGTATTATATATACCGCTATTCTGAACAAGGTAAAGATACGATCGCTGAGGTTGCAGGACAAACAGGAATAGGTGAAACCTATTCAGACTTAAATCCTCCTGTTGGTTGGAACGATTATTTTGTTGAGGTACGGACACCATTTTTATGCGAAACAACAACGAAAACCTCACATAATTCCGTGCGTTCAAACCATAAAAAATTGGAGGTAAGCAAAGTGAATGGTGTTTATGATAAGGATTTTAAAAAGAATACATTTAGTTTAGGAATATATCCGAATCCATCATCCGGTGATTTTTATATGTCTTACAGATTGAGTAAACCTGAAACATTCTTGGTCAGGATCATTGATATCCATGGAAGATTATTATTCCAGAAAAGAATTGTAGGAATGACCGGATTACAGCAGGAAGCATTCCATGTGGACCTGTATCCTGGAATGTATCAACTGCAGGTTGTAACCAAATACAATGTCATTAATAAATCATTTATTATAGAGCAACATTGAGGGTACTGGTAGTTTGGTTAAGGATTCGGATACAATTTGATGAGCAGAATCTAGCGGATGCCAGAACCCATATTTTACACTATTGCAAAATACAACTTTCGATAATAAAGAATGGGATTCTCATACCCTGATCCCCACAACCAGGATATCGTCGATCTGGGTGCCGCCGGGACCGATCCAGTCAATAATGGTTTTTTGAAGGATCTCCTTTTGTTCAGGCATCGGGAGATGGTGGATCTCCAGTAATTTTTTCCGCAGGTTCCTGATCATGAACTTTTTGTTGTCAGGACCGCCAAACTGGTCGGCATAACCATCCGAAAAAGTATAAATAATGTCCCCTTTGTGCAGGATCGTTTCATGATTGCTGAATGGCGATTTTTTCCGGCTGATACCTATCGGCATTTTGTCGGGTTGCAACTGGATGAGTTCTCCGTTGTGGATATGAAATAACGGCAGATTTGCACCTGCAAAAGTCATTTTCATTTTCCTGAAATCAATCGAGCAGAGGGCCATGTCCATACCATCCTGACTTTCCCCGGTATTTCCGCTTTGGTGGAGGGATTTTATCACCCTGTTCCGCAATTGGTTCAGGATTTCCGCCGGCGACAGGTCGGAATCTTTGGTAACGATTTCCGAAAGGAAGGCCATCCCCAACATGCTCATAAAAGCACCCGGCACACCATGTCCGGTACAATCTGCCGTAGTCGCAAAAATCTTTCCGTTGCTTTCGGCGATCCAGTAAAAATCACCGCTGACAATATCCCTGGGCATGTACAATACAAAATAGTGCGGAAAAAATGAGGATAAAAATTCATCCGGAGGAAGCAGGGCAGACTGTATTCTCTGGGCGTAATGGATGCTGTCCAGGATGTCTTTGTTTTTCTCTTCGATCTCATCCTTCTGTTTTCTTACCTCGGCTGTTCTTTCATTGATGATCTGTCTCAGGCTGCGGGTATAAAAATAGACGATCAGGTAAACCGTCACCACGGCAAGGACCAAGAATAAAATGTAAGCCCATACCGTCCTGTACCACGGAGGCAGTATGGAAAAAGCAAAAAATGCTTCATGACTTTCATGGTTGTACAGGTTTTTGGCCTTCACATGAAATATATAGCTGCCTTCTCTCAGGTTGGTATATCCCTGTATGCTCTTACCGGTCCACGGTGACCAGCTCTTATCGAAACCTTCAAGAAAATAACTGAATTGTGGTGGTGAACCGTCTTCATTCAATGGTGCAGCAAACTCGAATGTAAGCGAATTCAGCTTATATGGCAGGACGGGGATCTTTTCCCTTGGCTGTACCTTTACCGGCCGTTGATTTTTGTCCGTAAATATCCCTCTGAATAACAGGGAGTCTGTACCGGCAGTTACACTTCTCAGGTGTGTGTAAAAATCAAGACCATAGTCTTGCTTTACGGAAGGGTCGTAACGATACAGCCCGTCGGGGCCACCCAGCCAGGTAATCCCGTCCTGATCATGATAAATGGCATGAAGCACACTCTTGGATATGATAAGCAAGGGTTTCGATATCCAACGGTAAATATCTGAGGAATCTTTGTATAAATACCCTGCTTCATATTTTTTCTCGTCATTCAGATAGGTGTCCAGCCAGATATTTCCCTGATGATCTTCTGAGATCCTGTGAATAGTGCGGTTCTTATTCCGGAAACTTTCCTGAATGTTTTTTACCGGGAAAAACGTATCTGTGCCGTTAAAAAGGTATAATCCTTCGCCGGTGCCATACAACATGCCGTCTGTTGTGAAAAAGGGATATATGGCGCCATCCGGGAGGTTGTTTGTGGTATCGAACCGGATGATCTCCGTTTGGCAGTTCGAACCCTCACCGTTAAATCTCAGTTTATATAGCACACCATCATCATTGGTGCCTATCCAGATATTGCGTTCGTCATCCTCTGCCACAACACGGCAATCATCATCAATCCCTTCGATCCATCCTTCCGTTTTCCATGTTCCGTTATCATGGATAAGGGTCAATACACCGCCCTGGTTGGCAACGATGACCCTCGCAGGATTGCTTTTTGACTGGTAAATATCCCATGGAGCGGCTTTCGCGATAACCGCGGGATTCAGATCAGGTGTCAGCCGGATGATATTATTCTCCAGTCCGGCAAGTAACTGCTGCTTTTGCTTATCCTTGAAATTGCACAGTGTATAGGCAGATTCCGAGGCACCTTTGATCAGCATAAATCCCGGCCGGGTGTAGATCGGGTTATTCACAAACCAGGGGATGTCCTTGTTTGTCTGGTATTTGGTCAGGTAGTAACATCCGGTGTGTGTGGCAGTGATCAGTTTCCCGTTAAAGCGGGTGATGTCTTCAACAGTTTCCCTCAGTCCCGCATTTGGGCCAAAATAGGTAACGGCAGAGTTTGCCGGGGTCATGGAAATGCCGTTGTTGAGGGCCATCCATAAATTCCCCAGACTGTCCACATCCATATCAAGGACGATCTCATCCTGGAGCCCGGTCATGAAGTTGAGAAAATCCACCTGGTCGTTTGCCTGGTTGAAAATCGCGACACCGGCTCCTTTGGTACCCAAGGCAAACATGTTGTCGCTGATCCGGACAGCACAGTTAATACGGTTCTCTCTTAAAAAGTTATCAATGGCATTGAACCGCCTGATAATCGGATTTTCAGTAGTATCCCTGTTCAACCGGTAGCGAAAAATGCCTGCTGTATCAGTGATAATCAGAACGTCTTCCGTACCGGAAGGAATAATACTGGAAATTTGGACATCCTTAAAAAGGTTCTTCCCGGGTACCGGAATCAGGGTTTTACCCATCATTTCCTGCAAACCCGTATTTTCCATTTGGAGGAAAAGCCGTCCTTTAACATATCCGGCATAGGTAATTTTATTTACGAGTGACTTGATCTGAATATCCCGGTGATTCCAGATATATAAGGTTTTCGGAGCAATGAAAAAAACTTTTCCCGGCGTAGCAAGGGTATAGTTTATTTGTCCGACTTTTTCCCGGGCCACATTATCCAGCAAAGGCAGAAATGAACTGTACTCCAGGGCACCTTTGCGGTCCGGTTTCAATACGCCGAACTCACTGTCAGCACCAACGTAAACCAGATCATTTGTGTCCGCATCCAGGGACCAAACGGTTTTGTCATTGATGGAATGAAACCGGAAGGATATTCCGTCAAATTCCAGCACACCACTGCTGTTCCCAAAGAAAATGATACCCCGTTGTGTTTGTGCAATGGCCAGGTTCTGAGGCAGAGCTTTATAATCGCGGGGGGCAAAGTTCTTGATAGCTATGTGGTAGCCCTTTTCAAAAGTTTGCTGGGCGTTGTTGTTTCCTGAAATAAGCAACAGAACAGCAAGAAACAGAAACGGAAGTTTGCAGGTTCGTATCATTGCAGGTTACACTAAAAAACCTTTTAAGATAGTTATTTTTTGAAGAATGAAAAACTGATTTATTTTCTGAGGCGGTTTAAACGAATCCAACAAAACAAATTCTGCATTACATTCTGTGCTTTCATGCCCTGCGGCACTCCTGAAAGGGGGTCATGATCCATTCGGGTTAACCGGCTTTTATTATCTGACAGAACGCTGGTAGGTATTACCTCATCGCATGATAATAAAACGATCCCGGAGAATCGCTTTATACATAATTCTGTTTCTTCACATCAATGTTCTTCACTCAATTACCACAACCCTATGCATCTCTCCGTTACGGGCAATAAGCTCTATATAGTATATGCCGGCATGACCCTGTGGTAAAACAATCTCTTCCTGGAAATTATTATTTATTGCCTGTATCTTTCTTGTGAAAACAAGACTCCCTGTTGCGCTGAATATCCTGACCTCAAGGTCTCCAGGGTTCTTCAGACTCCCTTTCAGTGTGAAGATTCCCGAATTTGGGTTCGGGTAAATCGCCAGACTGTTGAACACATCCCGGGTTTGATCAATTCCACTGGCTGATAAGGTCAGGGACTTTTTATTTGAACGTACCGAATTGTGCGACCCGGTTTTGCGTGAAGAGATGCAGGGTGACGGAGCATCAATGGTGACGACATAATAAACATCCCCAGTAGGTGGATCCTGATCTGTATATGAATTGAATCCGGCTCCCGTTGCAGCAAGGTTATCCAGGTTCTCGGCAATATATTGCGGAGCGGCATACCGGTAAATATGATAAGTGCTGTATGCAAAACCCTTGTAATCATCCCATGCCAGGTTTATGGTATTGCCGACACCCAGGTTCATCGAGAGATGTATGGTTTTGTGTGCCTCGCTTTTATCCGACTCGTTACCACAGCCATCCAGGGTGGAAATCCGGTAGCGCCATGAATGAATATCCGGGTTAGCTACACTGTCGATAAAGATACTTTCGTCACTGTATTTTACGTTGCCGACCAGCATGTACTCACCTGCAACGGAGCTTTCCCGGTATATATTAAAGGAAGTAATGTCACCCTGGTTAGCAGGTTTTCCCCAGACCACTATATTGCGGTTGGTGACACTATCCACGGTGACCATGCATATCGGCACGGGATCCGGTTTCACCGAGGGTATCGTAAATGCCGCCGAAGAAGTACATGAATTGTCGCTGTGGGTGACAGACACCGTATAGTCTCCCGGTGCAGCTCCCGAAAGATCTTCTCCCGTGAATCCCGTCGACCAGGTGTAAATGTAGGTACCGGTGCCTCCGGAAACAGAGATATCAATGGCGCCATCGCTCACACCACAATGTGCCGGAGAAATGCTTTCAAGCGTGATCTCCGGAGCGCCGGTTTCGCTGATGGTCACATCACGGGTAGCGGTACATCCGCTTGCATCCGTAACCGTGACCCGGTATATGCCGCCGGCAAGGCCGGTCTCTGTTGCCGAGGTCCCTCCACCTGACCATGAGTAGGTATAGGGCGGTGTTCCACCGCTAACGGAAACCGTAGCTTCTCCGTCACTGTTTCCGCATGATGCATCGGTTTCCGTAATGACTGCGGAAAGCTGCGGGGGCTGGGTGACGGTAAAGTTCATCGTGTTGCTGCACAGATTTGCATCCGTAATGGTTACATCATACGTTCCTGCAGCCACATCAGTGATATCTTCGGTTGTGGCTCCTGTGGACCACAGGTAGGTGTATGGTGGAGCGCCACCGAACACGGTTATATCAACAGCGCCGTTGTCTCCTCCGTAACATGTGATATTTTGTGTTTCCGACGTGAGGATCTCCGGACCACCTGAGGCGGAAATTGAAAAAGTTTCTGTTGTACTGCAGCCGTTAGCGTCGGTGACCGTCACCTGATAGATCCCCGATGCCAGGGAGTTGGCAATACTCCCGGTATCGCCGGAGGTCCAGGCATACTGGTATGGCGGGGTACCCCCGGTGATCGCCGTCACTCCCGCAGCACCGGTGGAGTCGTTGCAGGAGGTTTCGGTGGTTTGCAGGGAAAATGAGATGGCAAGGTTCTGCACATCAATGGCCACGGTATCATTGGTTGCATCAAGATCATTCTTAGCATGGACAGCAGCCCTGCAGTGATATGTCATGATCTCCGACATATCTGCTTTGCGACTAAAAGTGTAATCCATACTTTCCCCCGCCGCGAGGGGCTGTGTAATCGCTTCCGTAACAAAAGTATTTCCGCCATCCGTGGAGTAAGACAGATCATACCGGTTGACGGAAACAGTGCCCCGGTTTTGTATCCTTACCTTTATCGCTTCTTCTTTCACGGTCCCGCAGGCCGGATCAATGGGTGCGATCCACTCCACCGCCAGGTCGGTGGTGTCGGTGGCCCAGCCACCCAGGTGGTAGAGGGAGTCAATCTCGGAAAAAGACAAGGCGCGATTATAAATTCGCAATTCATCAATCTTCCCCGATATGTATTTTACATATTGTGGATCTTCATAATTTCCTCCAATTTTCAGTTTTACACTATTGTTAAGAATAATTGATCCGTTTCCGTTACCATCACCATGTGAACCGGCAAATGGTTCCATGTTTTTTTTTATATCATCTAACCATAGTTCAATTTTATTTCCATCATTTTTTGATTCATCAAATGTAAAAACGATGTTATGAAATTTATGGTCATCTAATACAAATTTGTTTTTAGATTTATACAATACTCCTACATTATTCC
>WFSC01000340.1 GCA_015486185.1 Bacteroidales bacterium
CGTATGACAGATGAAAAAGCACCAACGGAAGAAAAGATAAAAGATAAAAGATGAAAAGGAAAAGGATATGTCTTTATTCATTAATAAGTATATAAAATGACATAAAAATCAAACAGATAAGTACTGATATGAATGAGTGAATTATGAAGGAGCTTTAGCCTTTGAGCTTTCTCACGGGATCCGCATGAACTTATGCGTCTGTAGGGAGATCCTCCATTTTTGATTTTTCTTTATATATTCAACAATTGCCGGAGTGATTTTTTTGTATTGACTCCATTCCGGCTGCAAAAAAAGATGGCAACCGGGAGATACGCTGGCCGCATTGGTCTCGGCCCAGGCAAAATCTTTCGGAGTCTGAATGATGACCTTCAGCTCATCAGCCCGGTGTAATACTTCCTGCAAAGGGGGCCTATTTTCTTTGGGCGACAGACATATCCAGTCAAAGATGCCCTGCAGCGGATGAGCGCCGGAGGTCTCAAGATAGATGGTAAATCCTTTCTTTTTAAGGATGGTTGTCAAATAAACCAGGTTGTACATCAACGGTTCTCCGCCGGTGATCACAATAGCGTTTGATCCGGAAGCAATAGCATCTTCCACGATCCTGTCGGCCGGTACCGGAGGGTACAGGTCCGGGTTCCAGGAAAGTTTGGTGTCACACCAGTTACATCCAATGTCGCAGCCGCCCAGACGGATAAAATAAGCCGGTTTGCCGGTATGGTATCCTTCTCCCTGGATGCTGTAAAACTGCTCCATCAAAGGGAGCATGGTTCCCTTATCCAACGCTTTTTTGTCTTTTTTGCTTAGTGGTGCCATACTTTATGCCGGATTCCGCGCAAAAGTAGTAATTTTGTTATCTATTATCATATTATTTATTTGTTATGAATCGTAAAGTATTTTCTTTTTTAGCTGGTGCCTTGCTGTTATTGCTGGCTGGCGCTTGTAGCAACTCTTCCAAAAGGGGGAACTGGGTAGCCGAAGCCCCTGCCGACACCTTATTTACCGAAATAGATACCAACGGCAGGACAGTGATACCGAATGGTCGTTTTATCACACCTTACGGACGTTCTTATGTAGTGGCTCCCCATCCTTTCGGACTGGTTCTCAGTCGCGACGGGAAAATCGCTGTTACGGCCAATTCCGGTGTAAGGCCGCTTTCCGTGAGTGTGCTGAAAAACATTGATACGAAAAATCCCGTGATCATGCAGATCCCTCCCGGTGTCAGGAATGATGAGGGGGTGCTGGCTTCTGTGTTTATGGGACTGGCAGTTTCTCCTGATAACAGCACGATATATGTTGCCGGGGGACAGGAAAACAAGATCTATTTGTTTGATGTTATGAGCGGTGCATCCAAAGGAACGATTGACTGCGCATACAGGGACGACAAAGTGGATTACAGTGATGGTTATATCGGGGATATGGTGATGAACCGGAAAGGAGACCGGTTGTACGCCGTGGATCAGGTGAACTTCCGGATGATCGTTGTGGATGTGCCCGGGAAAAAACTGCTCTATTCGGTGCCTGTCGGACGTTATCCTTTCGGCATTGCCCTTTCGCCGGATGAAAAAATGGCATATGTTGCCAATGTTGGTATGTTTGAATACAAACCGTACGGTGGGATCGATTATAATAACCTGAAAAAGACCGCTCCGTCTTTTCCGCCGGTAGCTTTTGGTACCAAAGAAGCGGCGGAGGGCGTGCATACCGATACGTTGGATATTCCTGCGCTGGGCGATCCGAATGCACCGGAATCTTTTTCCGTATGGAAAGTAGATCTTACACCGCCGGATCATCCCAAAGTAACGGCAAAGATCAAGACGGGGGTATTGGTAGGGCAGATGGTGGAAGATTTTCCGGCTGTGGGAGGCAGTTCTCCCAACTCGCTGGTGGCGACAGAAAATTATGTTTTTGTCAGCAACGGGAACAATGATAATATTTCGGTAATTGGTGTGAAGGAAGATACCGTGATACATACCATCCATTTGACATTGGATCCCCGCATCGATCACCTGCGTGGTAAGATCCCGTTCGGGCTGGCTCTTTCGCCTGATCACAAAAGATTGTATGTGGCAGAGGCAGGGATCAATGCGATCGGAGTGATTGCACTCCCCTCATTCAGGGTACTGGGGCATATCCCGGCCGGCTGGTTTCCGTCAAAACTAAAAGTTACACCTGACGGAAAAAATCTTGTTGCAGCAAACGCCAAAGGATATGGCAGCGGGCCCAATGGCGGGAAGAATTACCGGCCGGGGCCCGAAGGAACCTATATCGGTTTTCTCATGAAAGGTACTGTAACCGTAATGCCTGTACCTTCTGAAAGCCAACTGAAAAAGATGACGGAACAGGTGATAGCCAATAATTTCCGTTTCCGCAAGATCGATGATCCGGCTTTTACATGGCGCAAAAACAACCCCGTACCTCTTTATCCGGGAGAAAAAGTATCTCCTTTAAAGTACCTTGTATTTATCACCAAAGAAAACCGTACGTTTGATGAGATATTCGGTGCCATGAAAACGGTAAATGGCGATCCTTCGCTGGCCAGGTACGGGTCGGTCGTTACTTTTTGGAATAAAAAGCATACCATGGAGGTGAGGGATGCATTGGTAATGCCCAATCATCTGGCATTGGCACGCCGTTTTGCCCTCGGAGATAATTTTTATGTCGATTCTGACGTGTCGGCCGACGGCCACCGCTGGCTGGCCAACACCTATCCCAACGAATGGGTGGAGACCTGTACTCCTGCCAGCTACGGAGGTAACCGGAAGTTTAAATATTCCAAATCTCCGGGTTTCCTGGCCTTCAACGGTGCTGCCGGCGCTATTTATCCGGAAGATTATAATGAGGCCGGATCGCTGTGGGATCAACTATACCGGTACAATATTCCTTTCTATAATTTTGGAGAAGGTGTGATGTTCGAGCCCGCTTCCTATGATAAATCCTATAAATATACGGGAACGCGCTATCTGTATAATTATCCCCTGCCCAAAGCCCTTTTTGATAATTCTTCACGGGCCTATCCCACATTTAATATGGGGATCCCCGACCAGTTCAGGGTAGATCAGTTTATCAGGGAATTTAATAAAAAATGGGGAGATAACGGGATGGATCTGCCACGCATGATCACCCTGATCCTGCCCAACGACCATGGCGCCGGTGAACGGGCTGCCGACGGATATCCTTTCCGTGAGAGCTATATGGCGGACAATGACCTGGCCCTGGGGCGTATTATTGAATTTCTGTCCCATACGCCATACTGGAAAAACATGGCCATTGTTATTACGGAAGA
>WFSC01000341.1 GCA_015486185.1 Bacteroidales bacterium
GACTTTATGCTTGAATTTCGCTTAAAGGCCTACCGTAAATGGAAGGAAATGGAAATGCCACACTGGGCTCATCTTAAGATACCTGAAATTGATTATCAGGATATTATTTATTATGCTGTACCTGTCAAAAAAGAATCCCCGGAAAGTCTTGATGAGGTGGATCCGGAGTTGATAGAGACATTCAATAAACTGGGCATTCCCCTTGAGGAGCAGGAGCGGTTAACGGGCGTTGCCGTAGATGCAGTTATGGATGGTGCGTCGGTAAAGACGACCTTTCAAAATGCACTGGCCGAGCTGGGTATCATTTTCTGTTCGATGAGTGATGCGATCCGTGATTATCCTGATCTGGTTAAGAAATATCTGGGAAGCGTGGTTCCCTATTCTGATAATTACTTTGCTGCTTTGAATTCAGCCGTTTTCGGGGATGGGTCTTTTGCCTATATACCTAAAGGGGTACGTTGCCCCATGGAACTATCCACTTATTTCCGGATCAATCTGGCTGATACCGGACAATTTGAAAGGACCTTGATCGTCGCGGAGGAAGACAGTTATGTGAGTTATCTGGAGGGATGTACAGCTCCCATGCGTGATGAGAATCAGTTGCATGCTGCCATTGTGGAGATTGTCGTTATGGACCATGCCGAAGTAAAATATTCAACGGTACAGAACTGGTATCCCGGTGATAAGGATGGGAAAGGCGGCATCTACAATTTTGTTACCAAACGGGGTATCTGCAAGGGGACAGGCTCAAAACTTTCCTGGACACAGGTGGAAACGGGATCTGCCATCACCTGGAAATATCCCAGTACCATCCTGAAGGGAGATCATTCCACTGCCGAATTTTATTCAGTGGCTGTAACAAATAATTATCAACAAGCCGATACCGGTACTAAAATGATTCACTTAGGGAAAAATACGAAAAGCACGATCGTTTCAAAAGGTATTTCGGCCGGAAACAGTAACAATAGTTACCGTGGGCTCGTGAAAGTAGGGCGAGGGTCTGAGAATGCCCGGAATTTTTCACAGTGTGATTCCCTGTTGATCGGGGATCAATGTGGGGCTCATACTTTTCCTTATCTGGAGGTAGGCAACAAAACAGCTATAGTTGAACATGAAGCCACTACCTCAAAAATAGGGGAAGATCAGATTTTTTATTGTAACCAGCGTGGTATCTCAACCGAAGATGCTATTGGTATGATCGTAAACGGATATGCCCGGGACGTGTTGAATAAATTACCTATGGAATTTGCCGTTGAAGCCCAGAAGTTGTTGCAGGTCAGTCTGGAAGGAAGTGTTGGGTGAAATAAGAAGTAAGAAGGCAGAAGACAAGATAAAAGATGAAAGATAAAAGGGAAAAGATATGTTGACAATAAAAGATTTACATGCAGAGATAGAAGGGAAGGAAATCCTGAAAGGGATCGATCTGGAAGTTCATCCCGGAGAAGTACATGCTATCATGGGGCCGAACGGCTCGGGAAAAAGTACCCTGGCTTCCGCCATAGTAGGGAGAGATTATGTAAATATCACGGAAGGCCGGATCCTGTATTTCGGAGAAGATCTGACGGAACTTTCGCCTGAAGAACGTGCTCTGAAAGGTATTTTTCTGAGTTTTCAGTATCCGGTGGAAATACCAGGGGTAAGTATGGTGAATTTTCTGCGTGCCGCCATGAATGAAAAAAGAAAGTACCATGGCGAGGAATTGATGTCTCCTTCGGAGTTCTTGAAAATAATGCGGGAGAAAAAGAAATTGGTGGGCATCGATTCGGCACTGACCAACCGGTCTGTAAACGAAGGCTTCTCGGGAGGAGAAAAGAAGAAAAATGAAATATTCCAGATGGCTATGCTGGAGCCCCGGTTGTCAATTCTTGATGAAACGGATTCGGGACTTGATATCGATGCCCTGCGAATCGTGGCAAATGGGGTCAATGCACTGAAACGGCCTGACAATGCAACAATTGTTATTACCCATTATCAACGGCTGCTGAATTATATTGTGCCGGATTTTGTTCATGTCCTTTTCAAAGGCAAGATCATAAAATCGGGCGGAAAGGAATTGGCCCTTGAACTGGAAGATAAGGGATATGACTGGTTGAAGGAAGATTACGAAAAAAGTGTTAATCATTCGTTATGATCGTTGTGGAGGAGATATTACCAAAAAAACCGGATACCCGGATTTGGGAACATTTTGCAACCGGGCTTGACGTTAACATCCATCCTGTACTGGACAAGGTACGGGCAGAAGCACTCGAACAGTTTAAAGAGCTGGGAATTCCGGGAAGGAAGAATGAGAAATATAAATATACGGATGTAAACAAAATACTGGATCGTCCGTTTGAACCATTGTTACATCCTCATCATCGCAATTTCAGGGTGGAAGAAATTTTCCGTTGCGATATCCCCAGTCTTAATACGGATGTTTTTACTGTCCTTAACGGCTTTTATTTTGAGGAGCAGGATACGCTCAGAGAATTGCCGGGAGGCGTTCTGGTGGGAGGGTTGCAGCAAGCCCTGAAACAAGTCCCTGACCTGGTAGAAGTGTATCTGGATAAAATCGGCAAAGAGGTTCGTGACGGGCTGGTAGCCCTGAACAGAAGTGTTGCAAAGGATGGTTTTTTTATGTATGTGCCGGACGGTGTAGATATGGAAAAGACAGTACAACTGGTCGGTCTGGTAAAAGATGACAAAGATATTTTTGTACAATACCGGAACCTGATCATTCTGGGGAAAAACGCCAAGGCGAGCTTATTGATATGTAACCATTCACTTTCCGAAAAAAATTTCATTTCGCATGAACTTACCGAAGTTTTTTCCGGTGAAAACAGTTCTCTGCAGATCACAAAATTGCAGAATGAACATAATGAAATGACAGATTTTTCCAGTCTTTTTATCCGGCAGGAACATGGGAGCAGGGTCTGGACAAATACTGTGTCTCTGCATGGTGGTATGATCCGTAATAACCTGCATGTAATTTTACAAGGTGAGGGAGCAGAGAATCATGCGTTTGGATTATCCCTTATCGATAGAAAACAGCATATGGATAATTCCGTATTCATAGATCATGTCGCTCCTCATTGTTTCAGCAACCAGATGTATAAGGGAGTTCTGGATGACGAAGCCACAGGTGCATTTGACGGAAAAATACTGGTGCGGCCAGATGCCCAGAAAACGGAAGCCTATCAGGTGAACAAAAATATTTTACTTACCGATACGGCCAGAATGAATACAAAGCCACAGTTGGAAATTTATGCCGATGATGTGAAATGTACCCATGGAGCTACCGTGGGGCAATTGGATAAAGATGCATTGTTTTATTTGCGTTCAAGGGGTATCCGTGAATATGAGGCCCGTATGTTGCTGATGTATGCTTTTGTCCATGAAGTGATCCGTGAAATAAAAATTGAACCGCTGCAGGATCGTATCCGTGAACTGGCGGACAAAAGACTGCGGGGGGAACTGCCCCGTTGCCATACCTGTCTGGTAGATTATGAAAAATAATAATAAAACTTTAGTTGATCATGCTGGATATAGAAAAAATCAGAAAGGATTTTCCCATTTTGGACCAACAGGTATATGGGAAACCTCTTGTTTATCTGGATAACGGGGCGACTACCCAGAAACCCACTATCGTTCTGGAAACAATCGAACGATTGTATAACAAGGAAAACAGTAATGTACACCGGGGCGTTCACCATCTAAGTAATGTGACTACCGAAAACTATGAGGCTGCC
>WFSC01000342.1 GCA_015486185.1 Bacteroidales bacterium
AAGAAAAGTAACTATTACTAATGGTGGATTTCAATGTTGGACAGAAATAAGACATTACAGAAAACATCATGCAGTTTTTGACGAAGGTGATAATCTCGTCGGGTTAGATCTAGATGCACAAAAATGGCTGGGTTTTGGCTGGATTAATTACAGAACCAAATACTTTTATAAAGTAACTTATATGGAGAATTGGTATGGGCCAGTACTAAACACGGAATATAGTACCGGAGAATTACCAAGTTTTTCATATTATAACATTGGATTTAAAAACGGCGGAGGTTATGCAAAATATACTATTGAGGTATGGTCAAGGGGTACGGGATATGACAATCGATGTATATTAGAAAGGTTATGGTAGTTTATCTAAAGATGAAAAGATCAAGGAAAGAAAGCTTTCCTTGATCTTTCATATATTTGATGTATCTAAATTCAAAAATAAAATGAGAAATTTAAAAGTTATTATTTTTTTTACTGTTGCTATGACTGTGGTATTGGAAGGTTATGGACAATCCGGAATAGTGGCAGGACTTGATTATACCTGGTTAAAAGCAACCGTAGTTAAAGGATCAAAGTATGATAAAAATAACGGCATGGACGGATGGAGACCAAAACTGAATTATCACATAGGTTATCAGTGGAGTATCCCGCTAAGTTCTTGTGCCGGATTTGATTTTGGTGCATTGTTTGAAAAAGCGGGAGCCAAAACCACGCCCATGGGACTGACCTATGATGATTATACTCCTGAAGATTATCAAAAAGATTCTGTTTTTGTGATTGGGCAGGTAGTCTATCCGGAAAGCAACTATTATTATCTTTCTTTTCCGGTCTATTTCACATTTTGCCTGTACGGTAATTCTTTGAGAGCCGGAATTGGCGGAGTTCCTTCTATTATACTTTCGGATCCATTAAATAATGAAGCTCACAATCATTTCGATTTTTCAATGCGTGCAAAGATTACTTATTCGCGGGGGAGATTTGTCTTTTCATTGGGATACCACCATGGTATGTTGAATATTTTTAAAAATGTTTTTGTTGAAAAAGCGTACCAACGAGGAGTCTCGTTATCAATATTATATAATATCAAAAGAAAACCATGAGGAGAATATTAAAGATAACCATTTTTATCATGGTTGTTGTTTCTTCATGTATTGAGGAATTTCCATATAATGTCCCTGAAACAGTTGAAAAGATTCCGGTAATCAATGCATTTTTGAATCCTGATTCTTTGATAAAGATTTCGTTGTATTGGAGTGTTCCGGTAGCAGATACACTGATCTCTTTTAAAAGGATCATAGATGCTCATGTAATTTTATATGAAAATGGCCGTATTATATGTGATACTTTTCCAAATACGGATGAACCTTTGATGATTGCCCGTTATCCCAGGGAGGATAGTACCTATTCCATGTGTGTTGTCCTTCCGAATGGAGATACATTGCAAGCCAAAACAACAATCCCTCGGAAGATAAACTTTTCACTGAAAGATATTCCTTGTGAGAGTAAGGCGTGTGACATGGGATATTCCGTCAGGCTGACAGATGATCAAACAGGGAAATATCCTTTATGGCTTATTGCATTGACTATAGATACCGCTAATGTTGCCAGGCAGGCAGTTGAGCTGTATAGTAACAATGGAGTTGCGGACGATATGAATAAAGCTATGTCCCCGGATAATCCTTTTTCTGAATATAATTTTGTTTTTACCAGTTTTTTAAGATTTAATCAAGGATCCCTGAAGAAAGATGATAGGATTGATTTTATGCCTCTTTTCCCTGTTGCTGAGCATTGGCGTAAGTATAGTTCCATTTGCCTCATAGCGGCAAGTCCTGAATATGACCGGTATTGCAGGACCGAATATTTACAGCTGTCATTTGATGCGGAAACAGATACACCCTTTCGTTACCAGCCGGTTCGTATATTCAGTAATATAACCAATGGGCAGGGAATCTTTGCCGGTTTTTCCATTTCCGAGGTACGCTTATCACAGTAATGAACATGTCTTATGAAAACCTGTGTTTTATTGACATTTCTGTTATTGCTATTTCCGGGCATTTGTGTTGCTCAGAAGAATGATATAACTGTTTATGGTTATGTTACAGATTCAGTTAGCGGGGAGTATTTACAGGAAGTACAGGTCATATCGGGAACAATAGGAACAGTAACAAACAAATATGGATATTACTCATTGCAGTTGCCGAAAGGAAATCACACGTTGGAATATCATTATGTTGGATACAGAACGGTAAAAAAGGAACTGAAATTAACCAAAAGTGATAGAATTGATATAATTATGTCCCCCGGACTTAGTTTGAAAGAAATAACGGTTTCACCGGAAGAGAAAAGTCAATTGTTTACAGAAAAAGGAATGGGAAAATATTCTGTTATAACAGCCAAAATGGAACCTCTTCCTTCATTTGCAGGTGAATCGGATATCATGAAAACTTTTCAACTGTTACCTGGAATCAGCGGGGGAGCGGAAGGATCTTCCGATATAATAATCAGAGGAGGAGGGAACGATCAGAATCTGTTATTGTTGGACCAGGTTCCGGTATATAATCAGAATCATGCTTTTGGTTTAGTTTCCGTGTTTAACAATGCTGCTTTGAAAAAAGCGGATATTTACAAAGGGGGGATCCCTCCTGTTTATGGGGGCAGGCTTTCAGGGGTATCATCTTTATGGATGAAAGAGGGAAATATGAAAGAACACAGGCAAACGTTGAAATTGGGAACCATTGCTGCCGGATTATTATTGGAGGGACCGGTGATAAAAGATAAATCATCTTATTTAATATCAGTGAGAAGATCTTTCCTTGATCTGATCTACCAGGGAATTATGGCGTTGGATAATAACCCGGGAGCCATTCCCGGATTCTCGTTCCTGGATGTCAATGCAAAAGTCAATTATAAACTGAATCAAAATAATCATCTTTTCTGGAGTATTTATACCGGCAGAGACCGTTTCTCAATGAAAATGAAGGAAGATAACGAGAAAGGGAAATTCTATTTTGGCTGGGGCAATCTAACCTCATCTATTAGGTGGAATAGCATTCTTTCACGCAGACTTTTTTCAAATATTACCTTCTATTTTTCAAATATGGATAATAAACAGGAAAATCAAATAGAAACGAATGATATAAAAAACATCCAGCAAAATATATCCAGAACAAACGAGTTCGGGGGTAAAATTTCATTTGATTACACGATCGGGGAAAATCAGAAATTAAATTTTGGAATACAATCATCTTTGCAAAATTTCTATCCGGTAATGCAATATGTTAAAAATGGTGCAGAAACCTCATATAATAAAGGATTGGGTTTCTCATTATTATCCATAGCGCCGTATATTGAGGATAAGATTTCATTTGGTGCAATACAGATAAACCCCGGAATGCGTATGATTTATTTCAATAATGAAAATATGGCATATATTAGATGGGAACCCAGATTTCGTATAACTTACCACCCATTTTCAGGACATACTTTCATGGCTGGTTTGACTGTAATGAATCAGCCTGTTTTTCAGGTATATAATACAAATTATGGTTGGCCGGTAGATTATTGGCTTCCTTTTTTGTCTGAAAATAAACCTTCTCATTCCTGGCAGGTTTCTGTTGGATGGCATTATAATATATCTCCCGGTTTTGATTTAACCCTGGAAAGCTATTATAAAAAAATGAGAGATATGATATATGTTGACGAACCGGTGAAAGATTACATTGGTTCGGGTGATTTTCAACACCCTGATATTACATCGGGATATGCTTATGGATTGGAACTGCTACTTAAATTTAATAAAAACAGATTTAATGGATGGATCTCCTATACCTATTCAAGATCATACAGACAATTCATTGATCAAAGCGGTTATTTTCCGTTTCGGTATGATCGACCTCATGATCTTGGTGCAGTTGCTAATTACAAATTAGGTAAATCTAAAAAATCTGTAATGTATTTTTCCGGGGTTTTGGGTTTCCGGTCAGGGATCCCATATAAAGTAGCTACACAATATTTTCCGGGACAAACCCCACCTTTGGTGGAGAATGGATATTTTGAAGATTTTAGCATGGTTGACTATTATCCTAAAACTCCGGATATCAGAATGAAAAATTATTTTAGGATAGATCTGAGTTTCTCAACGGAGAAAAAGATCAGAAATGGTTCCCGGACCTGGCAGTTTTCTGTTTTGAACGTTACCAATACACAAAATCCATATATTATCTACCGAGATAATAATGATATGAAAATGAAACAATTGGTATTATTTCCCATTATGCCTGCAATATCTTATACACGGAAATTTTAATATTTCCCGGAGTGTTTTTTCGCTGTTACTTTCTTATCTCTTAGTCTATTCGTCTCTCCCTCCCTCTTAACTCTTCCGTTCATCGATCAACGTTCATCGATCAACCTTCCACTCTCCCCCTCTCTCAGTCTCTTCATCTCTTCATCTCTTCATCGCCTTATCCCTTCATCGGGACTTCCCCGGCCTGTTAAAATAAATATTCTTCG
>WFSC01000343.1 GCA_015486185.1 Bacteroidales bacterium
GTATATAGTGGTCACATTTTGTGAACGGCATCAACGGGCGGCCACGCAGTGGGATATTATCCACACCTACCCCCACCGAATCTTCCAGCAACAGTCCTTCAACTCCAAAAACTTTTCCTGCACTAAACTCAATGTCCAGTTTTTTATACCGCTTCCCCAGTGTAAATTGTTGATATACCAATTTTTTTACCCCATTATCTGTTTTTTCACCTATTTTTTCACCACCGGCAAGCACCGATACACGTACCTTGCCTCCCAGAGGATAATACCATATGCCGGCATGATTAAATGTGGCGGCCTTATCTGAAGCAAACAACTGGGAAATAACACGGCAATAACCGGTTTTTGCAGAATCTTTTGGGGGGGTAAGTACGGATATTTCCCCGAAGACCCCGACGGGAAAATGAGTCTTTCCTGTTTGTTTACGAAACACTGAAACCCTGGACCAGGCACCGGAAGGTTCAATACGCAGGGTGGCGGTAAAAGGAACTGTCATCACCGGCAGGAACAGGCCCGGGCCCCCTCCTCCGAAACGGTTCTGCAGACTGTCACGAACGACCGATGTGATCCGGTCACCTTCGATCTGCGAATCCCCATAATAAAGAATATGCAGATGGTTTTTCCCGGTACGGACAGAATCCAGCATGCCAAACAACCGGTACAGGGCTGTCCGCGCCGTATCACCCATGGCCAGTCGGGGTGTTTTTCTCTTTAGCGAATCGGTAAAAGAGAGCCGGTTTGCCGGTGCTCTGACAGCAACCGTATCCCTTTTCAGGGTATCAGCATAAACAGTATGTGTTGCGACCGTATCCGGTAATGCAGGATGTTCAGCCAACCGTTTTTGCCATTTTGCTTCCGGCATGGGATTCCGCAGATGCAGGGAGAAAAGATCCATGCCTTGTTGCGGCATTAAAAAATAAAAGCCCTGAACGAGGATCAGGATACCGGCAAAAAACAAGGCACTTTTCAGGGGCTTCATGTATCTCCCTAACTCTTTTTCCTGATCTTCAGATGCTGACCAGGATGTATTTTAGAACGCCGTGAAAGATTATTAAGTCTGAGGATATCATTTTCCGTTACACCTTCATATTTTCTGGCAATTTCCCAGATCGTATCCCCTGACCGTACCCGGTAATATTCATACCGGTCATCCAGCGGCTGATCCTGCTCTATTACAGGTTGTGTAACTGAGTTTCCTGTCCGTCTTTGTTTCTCGGCAAAGGAATAACTATTGTACTTTTTATAATGGGATGCTTTGGATTTCGGTACATATACCTTTAACCTCTGCCCTACCCTGATCATGTTATGTCGGATATGGTTCCAATACCTCAGATCGGAGGCCCGCACATGAAACCACTCCGCAATAAATCCCAGGTTATCTCCCTGTTTAACCGTATAGTAGATCTTAACCCTTCCTTTTGGCGGTGGCGGATTATACCGTGTATATTGGGGAGCCAGTGTTTTTCGTGAAGGATCAAAAAAGATAGAATCCTTATAGCTGAAAATGGAATCCTGATAATCAATAAATTTTCCCGTATATTGCAAAGGAAGCACCAGGGAAAACGGGTGAATACTCCCCGGAATGATGTTCCTGCGGTATTGCGGATTCATTTCCTGCAACAGCTGTATGGGGATATGCAGAACGTCTGCCACCTGTTGCAAATGCAAATCCTCCTGTATGATGAGGGTGTCGCGCATCAGCGGAATATCAATAGGTACAGGTTTTAGTCCGTGGTCCCAGTAAAAATTCAGTGTATAGGCCGCAGCGATAAAAGCCGGTACATATCCCCTGGTTTCCCGTGGCAAACGATAATAGATCTTCCAATAGTCCCTGACCCCCCCGGACCGGCGGATCGCTTTGTTAACATTTCCGGGGCCGCAGTTATAGGCAGCGATCACCAGGGTCCAGTCATGGTAAAGGTTATAAAGGTCTTTAAGGAAACTGGCAGCAGCATAGGTTGAACGGATCGGGTCGCGGCGCTCATCCACCAGTGAGTTGATGGTCAGTCCGTAAACTCTCCCGGTACCATACATAAACTGCCACAGGCCAACAGCACCGGCTCTCGAGCGGGCACCGGGATTAAGAGCTGACTCGATCACAGCCATATATTTCAACTCAAGGGGCAGGTCTTCCTGGTCAAAGATCTGCTCGATCATGGGGAAATAATAATCTGCCATTCCCAGCATTACCTCCATCTTTTCTTTTTTCTTTTGCGTATATACATTAATATAATTACGCACGATATGATTATAGGATAAAGGCACCACACTGGGGATCTTATTTAATCTGGCAATGTACACGCTGTCGGGATAACTGGCGGAAAGACTGTCTGACTCAAATGATTCCTGAACCAGCGAAGTATCCCTTGCAACAGACTGCTTAACATAATAAAGGTTCAGCAAGCTGTCCAGATTGTTGAGAAATTCTATGGCCGGCACACCGGGGACACCGGCTATACTGTCTTTTTCCGGTTCGTCGGCGGTTCCCGGTAATGAAATCAATAACAGTGTTCCCAGTACTATAACAAAAAATCCCTTTATCATTTTTTTTCGTTTTTCAGTCATTTAAAAGTTATACTACAAGTCAACCCCGCAACGGTGAGACCATCGGGAGGTACGGCGGGGATGATACGCATGCTGAGGTTCGGGGTAATATCAAAGTCATAAAGTTGGGCATCCACCACCGCATCCAGGATCGTCAGTATATACCACCCTGCCATCCCGATCATGGACATATCCCGGTATCTTTTATAATATTCCATGCCATCTTTCAGTTGTGTTTTGATCCAGTCACTGTCTTCCTTTTTATAGGTATTCGGATACAGTACCGGATCATATGTTGAAGGATCAATAACCGGATTGATCAGTTTCAGATAAGAAACTGTTCCCGGATTTTGATCCGTAAAATCCAGGTAAGCATCCCTGTAAGTGATATAATGTGAACCATTGAAATAGATAAAATATCCCAGGGTGGCAAAACCGGCATATACGAGAGGCAGTTTCCAGTATTTTCTGTTATACACCTGCCCCATACCCGGTAAAACGGCGGCAAAAAGGGCTGCTTTACGGGGAGAATGAAACACACTGTCCCCGCTTGCTCCGGTATTAACAGCTACAAAAGAGGTATCCTGGGCATGTCCCGGATAAACAGAACTCATACACAAAAGCATGCCGGCAACGGCAAAAATATATTTTATTAAACGTACTTTCAACTCCCGATCTTTCAGCAGACATCAACCTTAACAACACAAAGATAAGGAATTTATTGCAAGTACACAGCAGAATGTGAGCTTATGCCTTGAGTTTATCAAA
>WFSC01000344.1 GCA_015486185.1 Bacteroidales bacterium
CCTCTTCGGTGACAAATTTTTGATTTCCCTCCTGATAGATGGCTTCGACGATCGGTAGTTTCAGTGCCTGGTCATAGATCCCGGACATGAGCTTACGCAGTTTCTCCAACCAGGGTTTTCTTTTTTGCATGAGGCTGTTCTCCAGCCACTCACAATAAGCGGATGCCAGTCTTACAAATTCGATAACCTCTTCCGAGTAAATTTCTTTTTTTGTCCAGTCTTCCATAATTAAAACATATGATCTGTTACAAAGGTATAATTTAATTCAGTTTGTTGATCATACTGTTCCCTGGTGCAGGCAAGGAATTATAACGTGTAGTCTTTGAGTGCTTTGCGTATATATTTTTGCGGTCTTTGCGTGAAGACTTATAAATGCTTTTATATAGGATTTTAAACGGAAAATACTGATTTAATATTAAGACTTTACATATCTGACCAGGTTTGTTTCCGGAACATAGGCCAGATATCCGTTATCCAGAAGCCAGCGTATCACTGTCATGGTCTTCTTCCCTTCAGCAACATCCGGCAATTCAGTTAGTTCACTGATATCCAGTCCGCCGGGGTGTTCCCTGAGGGTTTCCCGTATTTTTTTATGGATGTTGTCGAACTCATTTTTGTCAGGGGTGATTTCGTTCATCCTCCTGCATATATCGCAGATGCCACAATCATGATCAATCTTTTCCCCGAAATAATCCAGCAAAAACCGGCTGCGGCAGACAGTTTGGTTGGTGGCATAGCGCCATACGGCATCCTGTTTTTTCAGATAGACTTCTTTCCGCAGGCGGTAATTTTCAGGTGATATATGTAAAGCTTTAGTGTCCAGGCGCTCCTCTGTAAATACCAGCATGGGCGTGTCTTTTTGCGGGATGTAACGTATAATGTGCAAATTGTTCAGACGCTGGAGATATTTAACGATCGTCTCGACCGGGATGCCTGTTTTTTTTGCCATATTTTCTTCAAAAACCGGGACAAACTCGCTGAAAAGTCCGGTATAACTTCGCAGCAGAAGTTTAATGAAAGCATCGAATTGTGCATTGGCGATCTGGAATTTATACAACTGGTCCCGTGATACCGTAAAATGAACCCGCGACGGATTATGAAAATCTTCTGTCAGTTCGATATAGCCTTCTCTTTCCAGAAATTTCAGGCTGTTATATGCGATCATAACATTAAAATGGTACCGGGACACGAAATCTGACAGATTAAAGTCAAATGCCTGGTTTTTTGCTCCGCCCACCGGTATTTGGTAATAGTTGCCCAGTGCCTCATAGACTCTTTTGATCTCATTCGTTTCCGGATAGCTTACACGGGCCCGTTGTTCAAGTTTTTGTTTGTCATTCCGGGTAAACAGCAAGACTGCCCAGGCTTTTTCTCCGTCTCTTCCTGCCCGGCCGGCCTCCTGAAAATAAGCTTCCAGGGAGTCCGGTATGTCCATATGAACAACAAAACGTACATCAGCCTTGTCGATACCCATACCAAATGCATTGGTAGCTATTATGATACGGAAACGTCCACGGGTCCATGAATCTTGTTTGCGGTCACGTAATTCATGACTTAGTCCGGCATGATAAAAGTCGGCTGATACTCCTTGATCTTTTAATGTAAGAGCCAGGTCACGCGCATGTTTGCGGGTACGGACATAAACAATGCCACTGCCCCTTATATTCCTGACCAGGCGAAGGAGATAACCGCTTTTGTCATCTGTTTCCCTGACAATATAAGCCAGGTTCTTCCTTTCAAAAGTAGTTTTCAGTACATTTTTTTGCTTAAACTTTAGCTGTTTCTGAATATCGTCCACCACGTCGGGGGTAGCTGTGGCTGTCACAGCCAGTACCGGCACATCAGGCAGTAATTCCCTGAGTTCGGCTATACGCAGATAAGAGGGCCGGAAATCGTATCCCCACTGTGAAATACAATGAGCCTCATCCACGGCGATCAGATTGATATTCATTTTTTCCACCCTCAAACGAAAGATATCTGTATTGAGCCGTTCGGGTGAGACGTACAGGAATTTATAATCTCCGTATATACAATTATCGAGGGTCACATCGATCTCGTCACGCATCATACCCGAATAAATGGCGATGGCTTTGATATCCATGCTGCGCAACCGGTTCACCTGGTCTTTCATAAGCGCGATAAGAGGAGTGATCACCAGGCAAAGGCCTTCTTTGGCCAGGGCAGGTACCTGATAGGTAAGGGATTTCCCTCCGCCTGTGGGCATCAGGGCCAGGGTATCGTTCCCGTTAGCTATGGAGAAGATGATCTCTTCCTGTAAAGGCCTGAATTTGATATATCCCCAATATTTCTGTAGTATCTGGTGATACAGGTCCGATGCCTCCGTTTTTTTGTTCATAAACCTCCCTGCTTCCGTTAATTTTTTGTAATTTGCGCCCTCTAAATTTAACAAAATTAACAAAGAATGTCTTTTTCCAGCGAACGAATCATAAAAGAAGGCATTACATTTGACGATGTCCTTCTGGTCCCGGCTTTTTCAGATATCCTGCCCCGGGAAGTTTCCACCAAAACACAATTTTCAAGGAATATAACACTGAATATTCCGGTGGTTACCGCAGCCATGGATACGGTTACCGAAGGAGCCATGGCTATTGCCATTGCCCGTGAGGGAGGCATCGGTGTGATCCATAAGAATATGACAATTGAGGAACAGGCCAGGCAGGTGAGAAAGGTTAAACGGGCAGAGAACTTTATGATCATAGATCCTATTACCATTGATCCGGAAAGCCGGGTGAAGGATGCGCTTCAACTAATGCAGGAGTTTGGCATTGGGGGCATCCCGGTGGTGGATGAGGAAAAAGTCCTGATCGGTATTGTTACCAACCGGGATCTTCGTTTTGAGAAAGATGGCCATCGAAAGGTGAAGGAAGTGATGACTTTTGAGAACCTGATCACCACCAATGACAAGATCAATCTCAGGGAGGCTGCGAAAATACTCCAGGAACATAAGATAGAGAAATTGCCTATTGTGGATGAGGAGATGAAACTGATCGGCCTGGTGACCTATAAGGATATTACCAAATCAAAAGATCGTCCCAATTCCTGCAAGGATGGGAAAGGCCGTCTGCGGGTAGCTGCCGCTCTCGGAATTGCTTCTGATACCCTGGAGCGGGCGGAGGCCCTTGTTGCCGAACAGGTAGATGCCATCGTGATAGATACGGCACATGGTCATACCCGGGGTGTGATTGACATGGTTAAAAAGGTTAAGCAACATTTCCCTGATGTGGATCTGGTAGCAGGAAACGTTGGTACGGCTGAGGGGGCACAGGCAATGGTGGATGCCGGAGTGGATGCCGTGAAGGTGGGAATAGGCCCCGGTTCCATTTGTACAACCCGTATTATTGCCGGTGTGGGTATTCCCCAGCTTACAGCCATCTTTGACGTGTCAAAGGCATTGGAAGGAACCGGTATTCCTGTAATAGCAGATGGAGGAATTCGTTATTCCGGTGACATTGTAAAAGCCCTGGCTGCAGGAGCCTCTGCTATTATGGCCGGTTCCCTGTTTGCAGGAGTGGAGGAAGCTCCGGGAGATACGATCATTTATAACGGACGGAAATTTAAGTCATACCGTGGCATGGGATCTATCGAAGCCATGCAACAGGGTTCTAAAGACCGGTATTTCCAGGATGTGGAAGATGATATCAAAAAACTGGTGCCGGAAGGGATAGCGGCACGGGTCCCGTATAAGGGAAAGCTTTCGGAAGTGATCTATCAGTTGATCGGCGGACTGCGTGCCGGGATGGGATACTGTGGAGCGGAAAATATTGAAAAACTGACAACAGCCCACTTTGTAAAAATCACCCAGGCTGCTGTGGTCGAAAGCCACCCGCATGATATTACCATCACCAGAGAAGCCCCTAACTATAGCAGGGAAATATAAAATATCAATATATGTTTTCAAACAGAGACCGCAAAATTATCTGTGCAAAGTGTGCCAAGTTTAAATGAATCATCTACTATGATAAAACAAAAAATATTATTTTCCGGATTGTTGATCTTTTCTCTTTTTACCCTGTCAGGTGCCCAGGTACCTGATACGGCTGTACTTTTTACCGTGGCGGGAGATCCTGTAACGGTGGGGGAATTTAAATATATGTATCTGAAAAATGCCCGGCAGGTACAGGGAGAACAACAGAACGTAAAAGATTACCTTAATCTTTATATTAATTTCAAGCTGAAGGTACATGAAGCTGAAAAGGAAGGTTATGATACTGCAGCCGCTTTCAGAAAGGAACTGGCAGGATACCGGAAACAACTGGCGCGTCCTTATATGATAGAGCCTGAAATCATGGACAGTCTGACGAGAGAAGCGTATGAACATATGAAAAAAGAAGTTCGTGCCCATCATGTTCTGGTAAGAATAAGACAGCAGGATACCACCGAGGCATGGAATAAGATCATGGAAGTACGGAAAAAACTTTTGGGCGGGGTGCCTTTTGAAAAAATGGCGCGTGCCGTGTCTGATGATCCCTCAGCCAAGACAAATGGAGGGGATATCGGTTACTTTACCGCTTTTCAGTTGGTTTACCCCTTTGAACAGGCTGCCTACAATTTACCTCCCGGAAAATTATCCATGCCCGTACGGACCCGTTACGGGTATCATCTGATCAGGGTGGATACCGTGTTGCCTAATCCCGGAGAGATAGAGGTTGCTCATATAATGGTCGCCGTTCCAAGAAATGCCTCTGAAAAACAGAAGGAAGCAGCCAAAGAAAAAATATATAAAATATATCACCAACTTCAGCAGGGAGCCGACTTTGCCGGGCTGGCAAAGAAAATGTCAGATGATTATAATACAGCCCGTAATGGTGGAAAACTCCCCTGGTTCGGACCGGGAAGAATGATTCCCGAATTTGCTGATGCAGCCTTTGCCTTGAAAAATATCGGAGACTACACCAAACCCATCCGGACACCTTATGGATGGCATATTATCAAATTGCTGGGAAGAAAACCGTTGGGGTCGTATGATGAGTTGAAGCCGGAGCTTATAAAGAAAATCAGTAAATCTGACAGGATCAGTATAGCTAAGAATATTCATCTGGGTTATCTGAAGAAAAAATATCATGCCCTGGCCGATACGGTTTGGCTCAATCAGCTCATTAAACGGGCAAATGTAGAAAATGGTCGCATATCTTTTCCTCTTACACAGGAAGACAGAAGTCATATTATCCTGCGTTTCAAAGATCAGAAAATACCATTCGGCGAGTTTTATGATTATATCAGAAAATACGGATTTAATAAAAATATGAATGCATCCCATTTTGTCTGGAACGGTTTTAATAATTTTTCTGCAAAGAAGCTGAACGGTTATGAAAATGCCCATCTGGAAGAAGAATATCCTGAATTTGCTGCCATAATGAGGGAATACAGGGAAGGTATGCTGATGTTCAATATTATGGATAAGAAAATATGGTCACGTACGGTCAGGGATACCTCCGGGCTGAAACAGTTTTATAAAGTACATAAGAAAAATTATTTGACCCCGGAAAAAATGGTTGCTTTTCATTTTATTTTAAAAGATCAGGCAAAACTAAAGAAAGTGATGAAAGATCTTCGGAGAAAAGGGGAAAGGGCTTTATCTGCCGATCAATTGTCAGGCAAGTACAACGCAGGAGGGAAAAATATTTTGACTTTCAGCAGGGATACCATCGTAAAAAAGAAAGGAACCCTGTCCGATACACTGACGTGGAAAAAAGGAGCCATGCATGTGATACACCGTAAAGATCATGTAGATATATATAAAACAATCGCTTTGTTACCACCACAACCCAGACCTCTTGATCAGATAAGAGGCGTGGTAACTTCAGATTATCAGGATTATATGGAAAAAGAATGGATAAAGGAATTGCGGAATAAATATCCTGTGGTGATACATAAAAATGTTTTTGCCAAACTGGAAAAGGAGTTAAAATGAAATATATCCGGGTAATACGTGCCGGACACATAGTGTTAAAAGAGTTTATTCCGGTTATTCTGGTGATTTATTTATTGGCTTCCTGCCATCGGGGCGGGGTGCAATCGACAGATAAAACGCCGGTAGCCAGAGTAGGGACACATTATTTATATAAGGAAGAGATTACTGAGAATTTTGTTTCCGGCTTGTCAAGGGAAGATAGTGCCAAGTTTGTGAAAAATTATATTGATCGCTGGATCAGGGAACAGTTACTAGCACAAAAAGCCAGGCTTTATCTTCCTGGCGGTCAGATAGAGAAAATTGAAAAGCAGGTGGAAGAAACCCGCCGAAACCTGATGGTTCATCAGTATGAACAGGATCTTATCCTTCAGAAAATGGATACTATCGTTGATGATACCCTGATTGAAAATTTTTATAATGAACATAAAGATCTGTATGCTTTACAGTATAATATTGTCAAAGCGCTTTATATAAAGATTCCCCTTTCGGCGCCGGATATCTCCAAAGCCAGGCGTTGGTACCGTTCCAACAGGGATCAGGATTATAACCGGCTGGAAAATTATTGTTATCAGTATGCTGTGAAGTTTGATGATTTTAAGGACCGGTGGATCCGGTTTGATTTTTTGTTGCATGAACTGCCGTTTACGGTCAGCAACCAGGAAAGATATTTGAGATATAATCCTTATATTGAGGTAAAAGACAGCGCTTATCAGTATTTTGTCAGGATTCGGGAATATCGTCTCAGGGGTACGGATGCTCCTGTGGAGTATGTGGAAAACACGATCAAACAAGTCATATTGAATGAGCGAAAAATACGGTTTATCAGGGAACTGGAAAATAATATTTACTCTGAAGCGTTGAATCGTAAAGAATTTGAAATATTTAAATAACTCTGCATATGAGTAAATGGATACAGAGGATGGCAGGATTACTGATCATTTTTGGGAGTACGCTTCCTGCCGCAGGTCAGGTGAAGATTATTGATCAGATCGTGGCCATTGTAGGTGAAAGCACTATACTGGAATCGGACCTTGAGAGTCAATATCTGCAAATGAAAGCAGAAGGGCGTGCCACTCCGGGAAAGAATATGAAATGCAATATTCTGGAAGATATTATGGTACAGAAGTTATTGTTGCATCAGGCCAGGCTGGACAGCCTTAAAATAGATGAAGGTCAGGTGGAACGGCAACTGGATGCCAGGCTGCAGTATTTTATTCAGCAGATTGGTTCCAAGGAAAAACTGGAAGCCTATTTTCACAAATCCTATCTTGAGATAAAGGAAGATTTCAGGGAGCCTATGCGGGAACAGATGCTTACCCAGCAGATGCAGCAGAAGATCATAGAGGATGTGAAGATGACCCCCCGGGAGGTGCGGGCCTATTATCGTAGTCTTCCCAAAGACAGCATACCGGAGATCCCGGAGCAGTATGAGATCCAACAAATACTGATCAATCCTCCTTATTCGGAAGAAGCCAAAGTGGCCGCCCGGCAAAAATTGTTGGAACTGCGGAAAAGGATTCTCGAGGGAGAAAGCTTTAAAACACTGGCCATTCTGTATTCTGAAGATCCCGGATCGGCACGTAATGGTGGTGAACTGGGTTATCAGGGAAAGGCCCAGTTGGTGAAAAACTTTGCACGCGTGGCTTTTTCACTGAAAAAGGGACAGGTATCCCAGATCGTGGAGACACCTTTCGGATACCATATTATCCAACTGATTGACAGAAAAGGAGACCAGGTAAATGTGAGACATATCCTGATCAAACCGAAACTTTCGGCAGATGCAATAAAAAGAGCCAATGAGCTGCTTGACAGCCTCGCTTTCCAGATCAGGATGGACTCTCTGTCTTTTGAAAGAGCTGCTTTCCTGTTCTCTGAAGATAAAAATACGCGTACCCTTGGAGGCCTGATGATCAACCCCAGTACCGGAGATACCCGTTTTACCATCTCTCAAATGGATAGGAAAATGGCAGATGTGGTCTCCCGGTTAAAACCAGGTGAGATATCGGATCCGTTTCAATATGTGGATCAAACGGGGAATGTGGTTTTCAAGATCATTAAACTGAAATCGGTTATCCCGGCCCACAAAGCTAATCTTAGCCTGGATTATTCACTGTTGCAGAATATGGCAAAATCAGGAAAACAAAAGGAGGTTTTTCATGAGTGGATAAGAAATAATCTGAAAACTACCTATGTCCGTGTTGACGGGTCTTACCGGCAGTGTCATTTTAAGTTTGACTGGGTACACAGATAACTTTACCTGTGATGATTATTAGCATGGGATAATGAGAAAACTCTCCGGCATAAAAAGGATCCTGTTTTTGTTTTTAGGGTTTTATTGTTTGTTATGGCTGCCGGCAGAAGGCCAGCAGCAGGCGGGGAAAAAAAGTAAGGTAGAGATACTCAATGCCGATATTCTGAAAATTGACAGAACAAGACACCTGAAAAAACTGGTGGGACATGTCCGGATGAAACATGAAGATATCCTGCTTTCATGTGACAGCGCCCTGGTTTTTGATAATTCAAATGTAGTGGAAGCTTTTTCTAATGTTTCCCTGAACCAGGGGGATACGCTTTTCCTCGATGGGGATTATATTCGTTATGACGGAGATACAAAAAAAGCACAGGTAAAGGGACATGTCCGCCTGCGTGATGCAAAATCCACCCTGGTGACAGATGCACTTGAATTTGATATGAATAATAATGTCGGGTACTATCTGAACGGTGGAGTGATAACAAGTGAAAAAAATACGATCAGAAGCAGGGAAGGGTATTATCACAGCAGAACAAAAGAATATTTTTACAAGGGAGCTGTTCAGGTTAAGACCCCTGAATATACAATAACCTCGGATACGCTGCGTTACGATCCCGTTGAGGATATAACCTATTTTTACGGACCTACACAGATCAGGAGTGACAGTGTTTTTATATCCTGTGAAAGGGGATGGTATAATCTGAAAAAAGATATTTCCGAGTTTTCCATGCATGCCTTCCTGCAAACCAAAGAACACAGTGTGAGAGGAGATTCGCTGTATTATGACAAAAACAGGGGATATGGTACTGCGAGAGGGAATGTGGAAATGCTTGATACGGTACAGAAGGTTATATTGTCTGGCGAACATGCGGTTTATTATGAGAATCCGGAACGATCGGTCATTACCGATAAGGCATTGTTTATACAATATAATACCGGTGGAGATAGTTTATACCTGCATGCCGATACACTTCGTTCCTTTATCGACACCTCCGGCTACAGGATGCTTTCGACATACTATGGTGTAAGGATCTATTCGAAGGATATGCAGGGAGTCTGCGATTCCTTGGCTTATTCATTTGCTGATTCTGTGATCAGAATGTACGGGGAACCGGTTATCTGGTCGGGGGAAAACCAGATGACGGCCCAAACCATTTATTTATTTACAAAAGGGCGGAAAATGGATCATTTTGAAATGAAGGGTGAGGCCCTTATTATCTCACGGTATGATACCGCCCGTTTCAATCAGATCAAAGGCAAAAATATGACAGGATATTTCAGGGATAATCAACTTTACCGGATTGATGTAAATGGGAACGGACAAAGCATATATTATCCTGAAGACCAGGGAGATATTATTGGATTTAATAAGGTTGAATGTTCCAATATTGTGATCTGGGTCAGTGATAATAAGATCAAACGGATAATTATGCTGAAAGCCCCTACGGGAACTCTTGATCCCCCACCTGAAAAGGTTACGGCAGATCAGCGGCTTAAAGGTTTTGTATGGTTGGATGCTAAAAGACCCCGTTTGCCGGAAGATGTATTCCGGAAGTAGATATGGGGGAGGTATGATCAGTTTTTTGCGGAAATTGCAAAAAAAAAACGGGCCGAAGCCCGTTGTAGTGTTAATACTCATCTTCGTTGAAAAAGAAATCATCCTTGCTTGGATAATCCGGCCAGATGTCCTCAATGCTGTCATAAACTTCTCCTTCATCTTCGATCTCCTGCAGGTTCTCAATGACCTCAAGCGGAGCCCCCGAACGAATGGCAAAATCAATCAGTTCATCCTTGGTTGCCGGCCAGGGTGCATCCTCAAGTTTCGATGCTAATTCTAATGTCCAGTACATAGGCCTATTGCATTATTTAAGTTAGATTAATAAATCTTTCTAAAATTTTGCAAATATAGAAAAATTTATTATAAAAGCAACAAAAAAATGAAATTTTAACCTCCTGATAACCAGTAAGTTTCATCCTTCCCGTTTTTATATAGGAAAAAACGGGCAAGAACAAAAAGGTAATCTGACAAACGGTTGAGGTATTGCAACAGGATGGTCTGGCCCGGGTCATCAGGATTGACAACAGCCACCGCCATACGTTCGGCTCTGCGGCATATCGTACGGGCCACATGACAATGGGATGACAGGGTGTCTCCACCGGGGAGGATGAAATGATGCAATGGCGGTATTTGTGTATTCATCCGGTCGATTTCTGCTTCCAATATTCGTATATCCTCTTCGGAAAGTTTTGGCAGTCCCGACACGGGTTTTCCGGCAGCCAGCAGGGAAGCACCTGCCATTAAACGGTCCTGTATCCGTAAAAGCATATCAGCAGTGTGCAGGTCTTCCGTCATGTCTCGCAGCAAGCCTATGTAAGACAGCAATTCATCTACGGTTCCATAGGCTTCAATACGTGGATTGTTTTTAGCCACCCGTTCGCCTGTGAGAAGAACAGTAGTGCCTTTGTCCCCCTTTTTAGTATAAATCTTCAATTTTCCCGGCTTTTCTCAGACTTCAATATGCACCTGATCTTCATTTACGATATCAAGTTCTACCATACCGTCCATCAACCGGATGATCCTGGCTGAATGTTTGGCAATATCTTCTTCGTGGGTTACCACAATCACGGTATTACCCAATTGATGTATTTCATCCAGCAAGCGCATGATATCGAGAGATGTTCTGGAATCGAGATTTCCCGTAGGTTCATCTGCCAGGATGATGGAAGGCTTGTTCACCATAGCACGGGCGATGGCAACGCGTTGGCGCTGTCCGCCCGATAACTCATTGGGCCGGTGATCCATTCTGTCACCCAAACCTACTTCATTAAGCACTTCGGTAGCTCTTATCTGTCGTTCGTGTTTGGGTATGCCGGAGTAGATCATTGGCAGCATGACATTTTCCAGGGCCGTATATCTGGGCAACAGATTAAATGTCTGGAAGACAAAGCCGATCTCCCTGTTACGGATCTCAGCCAGTTGATTGTCATCCATATGACTTACATCATGTCCATTTAGTTTATACAAGCCACCGGTGGGTGTGTCCAGGCATCCCAGAATATTCATCATCGTGGATTTTCCGGAGCCGGAGGGTCCCATGATGGCCACATACTCATTGCGACGGATATCCAGGGTTATTCCACGTAATGCACGCACTGTAACAGTGCCAACATAATAGTTTTTGATAATATCCTTTAACTCAATTATTTTTTCCATACGTTATTGCTCTTTTCTTCCTAACGGCAAAGATAATTTAATATTTTGCTTTTAGTACCTTATGATAAGGGTTTGTTTTGGCAGAGCAGGGTTAAAAAATATCAGGCCCGTTTGAAAAATGTCTATAGTTAAGCTAACCTGCGGATGTTGCCGAATGACGGACCAGGCTTTGCTCATGCCTTTTGACCAGTGAATATCATCTGTAACCAGAATACTTTTTTCATGGAGATGTGGCAGGAAGGTTTCAAAATACTCCAGGGTGGCTTTTTCTTCATGATGGCCATCGAGAAAAATAAAATCCACCTGATCTGTTTGTGTGAATACCTGTGGAAATCCGTCATTGAAAGGGCCTGTGAGCAATGTAATATTTTTCAGAGAGTGTTGGTCGAACATCTCCCGGGCCAGGGCAGCACTGGCGGGGTCGCCTTC
>WFSC01000345.1 GCA_015486185.1 Bacteroidales bacterium
AACCTGCTTTGGTAGAGATGATCAGCTCATCCCTGTAAGGCGCCAGATCGTGTTTGAGGATCTTGCCAAAATTTTCTTCGGCACTGCCCGGAGGCGGACCATAGTTGTTGGCCAAATCAAAATGAATGATCCCGTGATCGAAGGCTGTCAGGAGGGTCTTCCTACCGGTTTCATAATCATCCACATGGCCGAAATTATGCCATAGGCCCAAAGAGACGGGCGGAAGCAATAAACCGCTGTTCCCGCTGCGGTTGTAAGCAGTATTACTGTATCTGTCAGGAACGGGTGAGTATGTCATTATGGTAAGTTTTTTATTTCGATGATCAAAAGTAATAAAAATTGAGATTCGGTGTTATTCGATGGTCATTAGGCTGCTTTGCAGCCTAAATTAGTTCGCTTCGCTCACGAAATTAGCGGCTGGCGCCGCGTCATTTGTTCGGGCTACGCCCTCACGTCATACGATGGTCATACGATACTCTTTGACTCATTTCTCATCTCTCCTTTTTCTCCCTCTATGCATTACTTGATTCATATTGATTTATTTATCTTTGTCTGATATGTTAAAGCTTTATCATGCATCTGCCGGTACCGGGAAAACCTTTACATTGGTGCTGAACTATCTGACACTGCTGTTGCGTGATCCGGAAAAATACCGTCATATCCTTTCCGTGACTTTTACCAACAAGGCCACTACCGAAATGAAGGACCGTATTATCCGGGTGTTATATGGTCTGACCCTTCCGGAAGAAATGTATCAGAAGAAAAAAGAGGTAGCAGATGAGTCTCTTTTATATTTGCAGAATATGCCGGACGAACTGGCAAAAGAAGACCGTGAAGTGATCCGGAAGAAGGCTTCCCGTGCTCTGCGGATGATCCTGTACGATTATTCTTATTTTTCGGTACAGACCATTGATAGTTTTTTTCAGCGGGTATTGCGGGGATTTGCCCGGGAGCTGAATCTGCGGTTTGGCTACAATATTGAACTGGACACGGACACTGCCCTGGAACGTGTCACGGATCTTCTGTTGAAAGATGCGGGTGATAATTCAGTGTTACTTGACTGGTTGGTTCGTTTTATAGACGAAATGAGCGAAGACACCGGTACATGGGATATTCGTAAGTTGATCCTCGGGCAGGGTCATCAGATATTTTCCGAACCCTTTAAAATGATCCCGCCGGAGCTGCTTCTCCGGATTACCAACAAAGAAGACGGCTATCTGAAACAATATCTGAATGATCTTTCTGCTATCATTGGTGATTTTGAGCAAAAGATGAAAGATTTCGGACAGAAAGGGCTGGATATTATGTGGGAGAATAATGTCTCGGCAGGTGATTTTTCATCCGGAAACAGCGGAGTGGCCGGTATCTTCCAGAAGTTGACCGAAAAGAACTATATTTTTGGCGCCCGTTTTCTGGACGCATTGGATGATCCTGACAGGTGGCTTACCAAAGTCCGTCAGAATGAACCCGCCATGAGGCATCTGGTGCATGAAAAACTACATCCGTTAAGCCGGGAGCTTTTTGCATATTTTATCGCACATTATGAAGATTATTATACGGCCCTGGTGATCCGGTCACAGATCTATATCCTTGGCATCCTGGCTGATCTGCAGAACCAGTTGTTGCAATGGATGAAGGATGAGAACCGTTTTCTTATCACGGAAGTGGGGACATTTATCCGGCAGATCATTGGCAACAATGAAGCCCCTTTTATCTATGAAAAACTGGGACAGTTTTTCGAGCATTATATGATCGATGAGTTCCAGGATACTTCACGGATCCAGTATGAGAACCTGAAGCCTCTGGTAAAGAACAGTATATCTTCGGGATATCTTTCCCTGATCGTCGGAGATATTAAGCAATCGATTTACCGGTGGCGCAACGGCGACTGGAAGATCATGGGAATGGAGTTATATGAAGATTTTGCCCGGGAACAACTGTTTAAGGAGGTGCTGAATGTCAACAACCGGAGTTTGGCATCGGTGGTACAGTTTAACAATGCCTTTTTCCTGGAAGCCCCCGGACAACTATGGTCACTGTATGAAAGCAGTTTTGATAATTTTTTGAAAAGCAACCGTTTTCTGGACCTTCCGCAGGGAACCTTTCAGGAGGAGGCAGGACTGAACAGCCAGCGTGACATCCTTTTCCGGATCTACAGCGAGGAAGAAGTTAAACAACAGGTACGTCCCGGAAAGGATGGGGGGTATGTGTCCGTAAAATTCCTTGAGAATGATGATGAGGAAACCTGGAAAGACAAGGCCAGGGTTGAAGTGGCAGGGAAAATAGAATCCTTACTGACAGAAGAGGGCTACCGGCCGGAACAGATCGTTTTACTTGTCCGTACCAATGAAGAAGGACGGGATATTATCCGCTTTCTGCTGACCCGGCAGCAGGAACCCGGAACAATGACCTATCCGTTGGTGTCTGAAGATTCCCTTTTTCTGAACAGCTCGGCCGTGGTCCGTTTTATTGTCTCTTTTCTCCGTTATCTGGCAGATAAGGAGGATCTGTTGAATTTTGCCGTGCTTTGGTATCTTCATGATCACCTGACCGGTGAAAAAGGCCTTCCTGCCTGGCACAGCAAACTGCCGGCAGAGGTACAGGGGGAAGAGCGTTTTTCCTTTATCCCGGAGGTCACGAAAGAATGGATCATGTATCTGAACCGGCTTCCTCTGACAGAGATGGTACAGGAGGTGATCCGCTTTTTCTCCCTGGAGAAAAAAAAGGAGGAGGTCCCTTTTATTTATACTTTTCAGAATTTTCTGGCTGATTTTGTGAACCGTAACAGTGCATCGCTTTCCGGTTTTCTGAAATGGTGGGATGAGCAGGGAAATCTGCAATCGGTACAAATGCCCGAGGAGGTGGACGCTGTGCGGGTCATGTCTATACATAAGGCAAAAGGCCTGGGTGCCGGTATCGTGATGCTGCCTTTTGCCGACTGGCGTTTTGAGCAACCCGGCAGCCGGACGATTCTGTGGTGCCATCCGCAGAAAAAACCATTTAGTGCTATCCCGGTGATCCCGCTCGTGTACCGGCAGCATATGATGAAAAGTATCTTCCGGGAAGATTATCTTATGGAGCATTTTTCCAATTATCTGGATAATCTTAATCTGTTGTATGTAGCTTTTACGCGGGCAAAAGAGCGGCTGTACATATGGTCTGCGGAAGGAAAGAAAACCGGCGATACAGCCCGGTTGTTACGGAGTGTGGTCGAAGAAATGCTGGCGAAAAAGGGAAAAGGGGCATGGGAGGATCTTCCTGTGCACTGGGAGGAGGAACAGAAAATATTTGAGGCCGGATCTCCCTCAAAAACCCAAGAACAGAAAAGAGAATACGGTCTGAAAGTTGATACCTATCCGGTACATACTGCTTTCGACCGTTTACGTATTGCCAGACAGGGTCGCCGGTTCTTTTCACTTACGGCAACAGGTACGCAAGAGAAAATTGACCGGGGAAATCTCTATCATGCTTTGTTGTCAGGGATTAAAACAAAAGAGGATCTGGAACCTGCCTTAAAACAGAGCGTGATAACGGGATTGTTCCCTGAGACGGAGAAAGACAGGATCAGGAAAGAGATAGAAAAATTTCTGGAACAACAAGGTGTGGAGGATTGGTTTTCAGGAAGGTGGGAGGTACGCAATGAGGCCACAATTATTCATCCCGGAGGAAAGATGCTGCGACCCGACCGGGTGATGATACGGGAGAATGAGGTGATCGTGGTGGACTATAAGTTCGGGGAGACGGAAGAATCACAATATTTGACACAGATAAGGAGATATATGGAAAGTTTGAAAGAGATGGGTTATCATAAGGTCTCTGGCGTGATCTGGTATGTGACGTTGAACAAAAGAGTATATATGGATGAATAGGAAAGAGTCAGAAGATAAGGTAGTTTACTCCTGGGGTACGGCACATCGCTATTATCCTGCCTCGGTATATTACCGCAGACTGTTTGGTGAGCGGGTACAGAAACTTTCGCTGGATGCCGGCTTTACCTGCCCCAACAGGGATGGTACGGTGGGCCGGGGTGGTTGTACCTATTGTAACAACGATGCCTTTAATCCTTCGTATTGCCGTCCGGAGAAGCCGGTGTCACAACAGTTGACGGAGGGAATGGCTTTCCATAAGAACAGGTATCGCAGAGCAAGCCGTTATCTGGCCTATTTTCAGGCTTATACCAATACCTATGCGCCTCTGAAAGTGCTGAAGGAGAAGTATGAAGAAGCCCTGTCCACAGAGGGTGTTACGGGAGTGATCATCTCTACCCGGCCCGACTGTGTGGATAAGGAAATACTGGATTATCTTGAAGAATTATCTCACCGTGTGTTTGTGGGGCTCGAGTATGGGATTGAATCTTGTTATGACCGGACACTGGTACGGGTAAACCGTGGACATACCTTTGAGGTAAGTATCAGGGCAGTGAAAGAAACGGCCGGTCGTGGTTTGCCTGTAGGAGCACACCTGATCCTCGGGTTGCCGGGTGAGAGCAGGGAGGAGATGCTGGCAGAGGCTGAAATTTTGTCTGAACTGCCATTGGATGTGCTGAAACTGCATCAGTTGCAGATCATTAAGCATACAGCTATGGCGAATGAATATGCCGGGCATCCTGAACTTTTTCACTTGTTTACCTGGGAGCAATACCGCGATCTGGTAATAGATTTTCTGGAGAGACTGCGCCCGGATATTGCCGTGGAACGTCTGGTAAGTGAAGTACCACCCAGGTTTCTTGCAGCACCCGGTTTCGGGAGGAGAAGGACGGATGTGCTGATGCAGGATATCCTGAAAAGAATGGAAGAAAGAGATACCTGGCAAGGGAAGGAATATGGAAGATAAAAGGAAGAAGGCAGAAAAGACTGAGAGACTGAGAGACTGAGAGACGAAGAGAGGGAGAGACGGAGAGACGAAGAGACAGACATGGTATAACTAGTATGCTGAACAGGATGAAAAGCACATTTATATATAAAGTGGCAGAATACATCTTCCGTAATCACGGAGATGATCCGGGAAGGGTGAGGGTGATCTTTCCCAACCGTCGTGCCGGCCTGTTCTTTAACCATGCCTTGTCGGGCATGTCCGATCATCCGTTGTGGGCGCCGGAGGTTTTAACGATACGCGATCTTGTGGAAGAACATACGGGGAAAAAAGTATCCGATACCCTGTATCTGGTGATGGCACTCTATGATGTATTTAAGGAGGTGACCGGTAGCACAGAGTCATTTGAGGAGTTTTATCCGTGGGGAGAAATGTTGCTTGGTGATTTTGACGATATTGATAAATACCTCGCAGATGCAAAGGATCTTTTCCGTAATCTGAAAGCCGAACAGGAGTTGTTGCAGGATCTTTCTTATCTGACTGAAGAACAGATTACGCTGATCCGTCATTTCTGGGATCATTTTCCTGCTGCCGGTGAGCAGGGGGAAGCAGGAAAGTTTAAGAACATATGGGAAAAACTGTATCCTGTGTATGAGAAATTCCGGAAAGTGCTGGTGGAAAAAGAGCTGGCTTATGAGGGAATGTTATACCGTGAACTGGGTGAAAAGATCAGGGAGGGGATGCCGGGGGTTGCAGATACGGGACCTGTTTACCTGGTGGGATTCAATGCGCTGACCCCGGCAGAAGAACTGCTCTTTGACTTTTTTAAGAATACCGGCCATGCAAAGTTTTTCTGGGATTATGATACGGCTTATATCACTACAAAAGCCGGAGCCGGCATGCCCGGTCATGATGCAGGACGTTTTATCAGAAAGTATATCAATCGCTTCCCTCCCCCGGAAGATCTGGCTGTTTTTGATAATCTGCTGGCAGGAGATAAGGATATCCGGGTCTATTCTTCTCCCAACCGTACTGCCCAGTCGTGGGTGGTACATACCCTGCTGAAAGAATGGATGCGGGATCCATTGTGGCAGAAAGAGCGAACGGCTGTGGTGCTGGCGGATGAAGGACTCCTGTTATCCGTATTGCATGCCTTACCGGAAGAAAGCGGAGATATTAATGTCACCATGGGCTATCCTCTGCAGGATTCCCCTGTTTTTGCTTTCTATGAGTCGGCTCTTTCTTTGATGAAAAATAAAACGGAAGATAAGCAGGGAAAAACATTTTTCTTTTACCGGGATGTCTTGGATCTTTTGCATAATCCACTGCTTGCAGGGAACAGGAAACCCGGATGGGAACAGTGGGAAAAGGAGATCATACAACAAAACCGTATTTATCTGAGTCGTGAAGAAATACAGGTAAAGGAAACGCTCATGCCTGTATTCCGGACACCCGGAGATCCCGCGGATTACGGCAGGATACTGTTGGATGTGTTGTATGGACTGGCGACTTTTTCTACCGGGAATGATGATGATACAGGATTCAATATTGAAGGATTTTATCAGCTTTATCTCCTGGTGAACCGGCTGAATGATTTTTTGGAAGACAAAAAAATGGACCTTCCCCTGCCGGGATATCTGAACCTGTTGCTTTATCTGGCACGTCAGGCTGCAGTTACTTTCTATGGTGAGCCGCTTACCGGCATCCAGGTGATGGGGATACTGGAAACGCGCCTGCTGGATTTTGACCGGGTGATCATCCTGTCGGTGAACGAGGGAAGTATGCCTAAACCGGCTGCTGCAGCCTCTTACATTCCTTATTCCCTCAGAAAAGGATTTGGCCTGCCTGCCTACGAACACCGGGATGCTGTGTATGCCTATTATTTCTACCGGCTGATTCAGCGGGCCCGGCATGTGGCCCTGGTATGGCATACCGAATCCGATGCAGGACAGAAAGGAGAGAAAAGCCGTTTTATCAGCCAGTTGCAGTATCTTACCCGTCAGAAATTACAGGAGAAAGATCTTTATTTTAGTCCGGGCATGGAAATGACGAAAGAGCTGAAAGTGCAAAAAGATGAGAAAGCGATTGCCAGGATAAGAACCCTCGCTTCTGAAGGGGAAAGCTATTTGTCACCAAGCGCCTTGAATACCTGGCTTTCCTGCCGTTTGCGGTTTTATTACAAATATGTGGCCGGCATAACCGAACCGGAAGAAATGGAAGAAGATATGGATGCCGCTCTGTTTGGCAGATTGCTGCACAAAGCCATGGAGAGGATCTATACTCCCTGGCTGAACAGGGAGGTCACGGAAGAGGTGCTGGAAGATATCCTTCGTAATAAGTTGTACAGTAAAGCGGTGGAAGAAAGTTTTGTCTCAGAACTATATGGTGGTAAAAACGGTCCGGCCGGTGGTCTGACGAACGGCGTTCACCTGATCATCCGGTCGTCATTGGAAAAATATATCCGGAAAGTATTGGAATACGACAGGAACCATATTGTTCCGTTTACGGTGACCGGTCTTGAAAAAAAGGTAGTGCGCGAAGCGGATATTTTGCTAAACGGGCAGATCATCACTGTCCGGCTGGGAGGGAAAATTGATCGTATGGACAAGGTAAATGGCCGTCTGCGACTGATTGATTATAAAACCGGCCAGAAAAAATCCGACTTTGAAAGCATCGGGCAATTATTTGATCCGGAAGAGAAGAAGCGAAACGCTGCTGCTTTCCAGATCCTGATGTATGTCTGGATAACCGGAAAGGGACAGCCGCCGGCATTTCCTGAGTTGTATTTTGTCAGGGAAATGTTTAAAAGCGATAACCGGCAACAAATAAGAATGGGGCCCGGACGAAAAAAAACGATTCTTGATCCTGACGAAAACCGGATGCTTGTCTTTGAAGATCTTTTGAAAAAATTACTGGAAGACCTGTTTGATCCTGCTGTTCCCTTTGATCAGACACCACATGCAGATTTCTGTAAGAACTGTCCGTATAATGTAATTTGTAACAGATGAATTGGAAGCCACGAATAATCACGAATAAGTGATTCATGATTATTTATAAGTGTTCTGTTTTTTTTCCTATTTTTGACATCGGGACACCAAACCGGACTGCATGCGTTTTGATTATTTTCAATACAAGGTTGAGGTAAAAAACCTTAAATTTACGACGGATGATGGAATTATTCATCCGAGAACAGCCATTATAACTTTATTTGGAGAAAAAGGGGAGAAGTTGGGTGTCGAACTTTTTGGTTATCGGGATACCACCGACTGGTATCAGCAGATCGAAGACGGGAAGTCCCTGAATATGAACCAGTGCTATATCCGTGATTTTTCCCTGACAGCATACCGGTCCTCAAAAAAACTGGGAAAAAAGGAGGTGGTGAAAATCGTTTCCCTGACGGCACGGAATGCTTTTTTTGAAGCCCGGGTGATGACAGATTTTTCTTTTGTTGAATTCATAGACGGAAATGTTGATTTTGAGTTTAGTCATTTTTCCGGTGGACCGGTTTCTTTCAATACGGCACGTTTTGGTGACGGCAACCCTGTGTTTAACAATGTCCTGTTCAGAAATGGCAATGTTGACTTCGGTAATGCGGCTTTCGGAGCGGGCATAAAAGGATTCAAAAACTCTGTTTTTCGTGACGGGAAGAAGGATTTTCAGTACTGTGATTTTGGTCGCGGGGAAGTAAGTTTTAATAATACTGAGTTTCATACCGGAGAGGTTTCTTTTATCAATGCTGTTTTCGGTGAGGGGAATGTAAATTTCAAGATTGTCAGGATTGAAAGGGGGAAGGTGGATTTTCACTATGCCAAGTTCGGTAAAGGCAATATCAGTTTTGAAAGGATGGAGTTTGGTGATTCACGGGTTGATTTCCGGGCGGTGGAATTTAATGAAGGCCGGGTAAATTTTAACCGTTCTGTTTTTGGCGAGGGTGATGTTTCCTTTGAAGGCAGTGAGTTGCCATCCGGGCGTTTTAGTTTCAAACGGGCCGATCTGGGCAAAGGGATGGTTGGTTTTGAACTGGCGGATTTTTCCGGGGCTGAATTGTTTTTCGAAAAGACCCGTTTTGGCGATGGCAATGTGTCTTTTCTGGGAGGGAGTTTTGACACCCTTTCGCTGCAGTCGTGCCATCTCGATCATTATTTCGATCTGCGGGTAGCTTACTGTCGTTATATGGACCTGTCGGATACCATTGCCCGGGATATTGTTGACCTGAAACCCTATGATCAGGATGTGGATATCCATATACTCAACCTTTCCGGTATGCGTCTTCTTGGACGTATGTACATTGACTGGGAAGATAATCATGTAGAGAAAATAATCCGTAACCAGGTTTCCGGGAATCGTTTAAAAGCGGAACAATTCAGGATCATTAAGGAAAACTATAGAATTACCGGACAATATGCCGACGAAGACCGGGCTTATGTGTGGTTTAAGCGTTATGAAGCATTGGATGAGTTGGAAACCATGAAAAAGAAAGGCTTTTTCCATGCGCTCAAAGGTTATTTGCTGTATGCTTTTAAGTGGCTGATATTTGACCAGATAGGTCTTTATGCCACCGACCCGGTACGTGTGCTGGTTTCCATGATCTTTGCCTATCTGATTTTTACTTTGGTCTATTATATTCTGCCTTTTTTTGCCAATACCCGGATCGTGTCATCACTGGGCGATCCTGATAAGCTATCCCAGGCTGCTGTTGCTTTTTATCACAGTGCCATTACCTTTCTGACCATTGGCTACGGAGACTATTATCCCTCGGGTATCATACGCTGGATATCCGGATTTGAGGGTTTTGTGGGATTGTTTATGATGTCTTACTTTACAGTGGCCTTTGTGAGGAAGATATTACGGTAATGACCGCAACAAACCAATCACTTAACAGGATGAAGTATTTATTAGCATATTTTCACGCAGAGACCGCAGAATAATTTGCACAAAGCACGCAAAACCAGTATGTTATAAATCCTTTTAGTACACCTTCCTCTTTGCGAGGGGGAAGGGTGGAGAGGGGGGGATTTGATAAGAATAAATATAATCATAAAAATTTTTATGTAAGTTTGAGGGCGTAAACCATACGACCTGAACCATGACCATTCTGTTTCTGGTGCTTTTTTATTTTCTTTTCCCTGCCCTGATCATTTATACTACCTGTAATAACACAATAGCCAACAGAATCGGTTCTGTTGTCATCGCCTATGCTGTGGGTTTATTGATGGGGAATACCGGCATCCTGCCGGGTATGACACATAATTATCATTCCCTGTTGCAGGGAAATGTTTCTCTCCCTGCCGGGCAGGCCCAGGCATTATTTGAGCAGGGAAAGATCACCGCCGGTGATCTGATGCATAATAAAATTGCTTCGGTACAGGATCTGCTGACCTCCATTACCATCCCCCTGGCATTGCCCTTGTTGTTGTTTTCACTGAATGTTAAAAAATGGTTTCGTATGGCAGGGACCACATTTCTGTCCCTGGGATTGGCCCTGCTGTCGGTTTTTATCGTAGTGATCCTCGGCTTTTTTATTTTCAGGGATAAAATCCCCGAACTGGGAAAAATTTCCGGTATGCTGATAGGTATCTATTCCGGAGGGACCCCGAACCTGGCTTCTATAAAGGAAGCCCTGAACGTGGATCCGGATATGTTCATCATGACCCATACCGCCGATCTGGTGATAGGAGCTGTTTGCCTGCTTTTCCTGATTACGGTAGCACAACGCTTCTTCCTGCTGTTCCTGCCTCCCTTCAAAAAACATGGTGATGAAAAATCAGCGGAACAACTTACCCGTGAAGCTGAACAAATGGATAAATACAGGGGCATCTTTTCCAGAAAAATATTTTCTAAATTACTTATAGCTATATTGTTATCTGTTCTGATCCTGGCGGTAAGCGCCGGATTGGGCATGCTGGTGCCGAAAAAATCCATGATGGCCGTGGTGATCCTTTCCATCACGACCCTGGGCATTATTTTTTCATTGATCCCGTATGTCAACAGGATTGAAAAGACTTTCCAGTCTGGTATGTATCTGATCATTGTTTTTTGTCTTGTGGTTTCTTCCATGGCTGATCTGCGAGGCATGATCAATGTGGAGTACCTGGACCTTTTATTATATGTAGCCCTGGTTTATTTTGGTTCCCTGTTTGTGCATATTTTCCTTTCCATGATCTTCCGTATCGATGCGGATACGGTGATCATAACGTCAACAGCCATGATCTATTCACCGCCTTTCGTACCGGTTGTTGCTGCCGCACTCAGGAACAGGGATGTTATTATCTCGGGGTTGACTGCCGGGATCATCGGTTATGTGATCGGAAATTACCTGGGGATCTTTACAGGGTTTTTACTGGGAGGGTAATAGGAGTTTATTTAATACGTTTTCAGCCAGTTGTCTCATGATCTTCTGGTCATTGAGGTTCATGAACCCGAAAATAACGTTTCCTTTCCAGATCAGATAAATATCTCCGTTATATCCATCATTGATAACACGGTCGCCTTCCTTCAAAGGTTGGGGAACTTTACCTGTTGCAGCCTGGTAAAAATCCCCCAGCAGGGCGCGGGCTCCGGACACTCCGTTGCGGCGGGTAAAGAACATGGTAAAGTCTTTTCCGTTGATTTTATATTCTGCCGTAAAAACACTGTCAAAAAATTCGTGACCCAGAAAATTGGTAGCCAGGAACCGTTCGGAGTTAGTTACGAGTCCATCTTTTGGGAAAAGGGA
>WFSC01000346.1 GCA_015486185.1 Bacteroidales bacterium
GTCACCCCTTTACAACCTGCATCCCAGGCAGTAATATAAAGGTTGCCAACCACATCCTCTGAAACATCCGACGGCAGGTTAACCGTTACACTGATGGAGTGATCCACCCATTTCTGAATAGCCCCCTGCATCTTCACCTTGGCCACCCAGTCGATATCATTGGATGTGGCATTATGATAAGGTGACTTTTTGATCACTTCATCCAATTCTTCGTCTGAATATCTTTCTACCTCTTCCGGTTTATAACCATTCACTTCCAGCCATATTATGAATTTATGATGGAAGACATTGTACTCTTCCCAGGCATCACCTACTTCATCAACAAAAGAAACATGAACATCATTATCGTTGGGATTAACCTTTCTCCTTCTTTTATAAACAGGCCTGAAGACCGGTTCAATACCGGAAGTGGTTTGTGTCATCAGACTGGTGGATCCGGTAGGAGCAATGGTAAGCAATGAGATATTTCTGCGTCCATGTTTAACCATATCTTCATACAATGCAGGATCCGCTTCTTTAATACGCTGAATGAAAGGGTTGTTCTTTTCCTTATTGGCATCATAGATATCAAAAGCCCCACGTTCCTTAGCCATTTCCACGGAAGCCCGGTAAACTTCAATAGCAAGTGTTTTATGAATTTCTATGGAAAAATCAATGGAGTTTTCACTACCGTATTGTAATCCCAGGGCAGCATGCATATCCCCTTCAGCCGTAATGCCGATGCCCGTTCGTCTTGCTTCCACAGCTTTTGCCCGGATATTTTCCCACAGTTTTCTTTCCACCATTTTGATCTCTTCATCTTCGGGATCATGATTTATTTTGTTCAGAATCTTATCTATTTTCTCTAGTTCGAGATCAATGATATCATCCATGATACGCTGGGCATAATGGGCATGTTCCCTGAATTTTTCAAAATTAAACTTAGCCTCAGACGTAAATGGATGATCAACATACCCATATAGATTTACGGCCAGCAACCGGCAACTATCATACGGGCATAATGGTATCTCTCCGCATGGGTTGGTTGCTACCGTTCTGTATCCCAGATCAGCATATGAATCGGCAACAGATTCCCTGATAATAGTATCCCAGAATAAAATTCCGGGTTCGGCAGATTTCCAGGCATTATGAATGATCTTATCCCATAACTTGCGGGCATCCACTTCACGTTTCACCCAGGGTTTATCCGAATCAACGGGGAATTGCTGGACATAGGGTTTATTATTTATCACTGCCTGCATAAACTCGTCATCAATTTTAACCGACACATTCGCGCCTGTCACTTTTCCGGATTCCATTTTTGCATCAATAAACTTTTCAGCATCAGGATGTTTAACGGAAATAGTCAGCATCAAAGCACCACGCCGACCATCCTGAGCCACCTCACGGGTCGAATTGGAATACCGTTCCATAAAAGGTACTACACCGGTCGAGGTTAGCGCACTGTTAAGTACCGGACTTCCGGCAGGCCGGATATGTGAGAGATCATGGCCTACACCTCCCCTGCGTTTCATCAGTTGTACCTGCTCCTGATCAATTTTCATGATCGCACCATACGAATCAGAGGCTCCGTTATTGCCGATCACAAAACAATTGGACAGCGAAACAATCTGATTATCATTCCCTATGCCAGCCATAGGCCCCCCCTGCGGAACAATATACCTGAAGTCTTTCAGTAGCTCAAATAACTTTTCTTCTGATAACGGATTGGGATATTTGTTTTCTATCCGGGCCAGTTCCCGGGCAAGCCGATGATGCATATCATCCGGCGTTTTTTCATAAAGATTACCGTCAGAATCTTTTAATGCATATTTGGTTACCCACACCTTGGCGGCCAATTCATCTCCGCCAAAATATTCCCTGGATGCCTGCAACGCCTCGTTAAAAGAATATATATTTTTCCCTACTCTTTCTCCATGAACCGTTATCGGCTTGAGTTCCTGAGCATTATCTTTCTTTACATTCTTTTTTGTTTGGTTTGCAAATAAATCATCCATGGATTTTAGTTTTAAAGCATTGAAAATTAAGTATTAGGTCACGAAAAAAATTTCGGAAGACGGGTATCAAATTTACTCACCCGCCAGAAACCTCACAAGAGGAAACTACTCGTATTTATTAACATTTTACTAAAGTTATAAACGTCCACCTGTATGTCATTCAGTCTTAAATAATTATTTGTATTATACTGATATATAGCATATTACAAATGTAGTGTTTTATGTGTATTTTCATCTTTCCCCCGGTATAGAAAGGATTTGCTGTAAACAGGTTTCAAAAAAGAAAAGGAGAGAAAATTTTCTCTCCTTTTCTTTGAAAATTTATATACTCTTTAAAACAAATACCGGATCCCGATCTGGGCCTGCCAACGCGAACTGCTGATTCCCGAATCATCTATATTCCAAACATCCCCCTTGGGCTTGGAGAAGCTGAAGGTAGGCATATGAGGATCCGTAGCATCAAAACCTTCAAATTTGATCAGCTTATAGTATCCATAGGTAACATAATAGCGGCGTCCCCAGTTTTTATTTAGCATATTGGTGAAATTGAAAACATCAAAAGTAAACTGCAAGGTATTTTTCCTGCCACCAATATTGGTAAAGATATCCTGGGTAAGTTTCAGGTCAATAATGTTGGTAAACGGGGTACGTGAAGCATTACGTTCAGCATAATCACCCCTGTGTTTACTCAGATAGGGATCACTTTTAATAAATTCATCCAGATCCCTCCATTGCTGATCGGCAGTATTAGCATCAGCAAAATGGATATCTCCCTGGTTTTTGGGGATATAGATCAGGTTATTACTGCTCTCTCCATTTCCATCCAAGTTTCCCCAGTCATCATAAACATAGGAATATCTCATGCCGGACTGACCATTATAAAAAACACTGATTGTGGTAGCAAGGTGCTTCAGGTATTCAGCCCTGTAACTAAGGAAGCCCACGATCCGGCTTCCCATATCAAAGTCGGATATGCTGAGATCCAGATTATTCAGGCCGTTGACCTGTTCCATATATCTCCATTGCGAAGAGTTTTGCGAAGAGGTACCGTCATTCACTGCCATTGCCCTTCCAAAGGTATAGGCAAGACTTCCGGTAAATCCCTTGGTAAAGTCCTTGCGCAACTGAACGGTGAAGTTATAGGTATAACCTTTACTGGTATTGGTCCCTACCATAACACGTGTATAGGAAGGATCCAGTTTACTGTTATCGTAATGAGGACGGTTATCTGCTCCTGATAAATAAAAATCCGGTTTGGGTGACACATTCATATTATAATAAAGTACATTATTAAGGGTCTTGGTGTAAATACCTTCGACAGTCAGCACCATGCCCCAGAAGATTTTCTTGTCAAAAGCCAGGTCGGTACGTAACACCTGAGGAAATTTATAATTGGAGGCGAACAGATCCATCTGGCCTCCGTAAACAGTTTTTGGGTATCCGAAATCGGGATTTTTATACTGATGATCCCAACGGCTCTCAAACGGTATATAATATCCCCATCTGCTTTTTACATAAACACCGCCTATGGTCACCCCGTTATTTGTATAGGAACCACCGGGCCATACCAGGGGCAGGCGGCTGGTAAAGATACCAAGACCCCCTCGTACCTGGAAGGTTTCATCACCCTTAACATCCCAGTTGAAGCCCACACGTGGCGAAAACAACAACTTTGGATTTGGCATTTTACCCGCACGGGCCCCCATCATATCCCATCCGGCACCTTCCAAAACAGGGACCGTTTCTGAATTAAAATGCGTATCCACTTTAGGATCCTGCAGGAAAACCGGCATATCAATACGCAATCCGGCAGTCAGCTTGAAATTGTCATTAACCTGTATTTCATCCTGCCCGTAAATACCCCACTGTAACATGCTAAAATCGGCAGCAGCTTTGGAACCATCACCGGTGACATTATCCACAAGCGAATAACCTCTCTCATACTGAATGGCTGAAGCAACACCACTTGTATCAGCAAAACCCTGACCGTTTACCGTCATAAAGTCCGCTAAATTTGCATACCGGTATTCCCCAAAATTTTTCCTCATAAATAAATTATAGGTATGTGACAATTCAACATTCGCCCCAACTGTAAAAGTATGTTTCCCCCTGTAAATATTCAGGTTGTCAGTTAATGTCAGCACATTCTGATCCAACTGGTTAGCAGTTGAATAAGGTTCCGATCCGGCATAGATGGTAGCAGCCCCGTCATAAATACGTAAGGAAGGGAAGTTCCCGCCCAGGGGATCCCTGTCATCGCGCACTGCCGTGAAACCAACGATCAGATTATTTGAGAAATTGTTATAGTTACTTTTCAACTCCAGGGATGTGGAATTGGTGGTGCTTGGAAAATACTGGCTGTTATTCAGAAAACTCAGGGCATGGGCGCTGGAAGCACCTACTTTTTTAGCTTCCAGATAAGTATAGGAATGACGGAACATCAATTTATGATGCTCACTGATGTTCCAGTCGATCCTTCCAAAAAATTTATTTGAATTGAGGGAAGCTTTTTTATCAAGATAAGGACCCGGCTCATAGCCAAACTCATTCCTGAGCTTGTTGGCAAAAGTATCAATCTCTGCTTTTGTTGAATTCCCGGCATAATTGGCAAAATCAAAAGGTTTTGGGGTCTGATCCCGGCCGATCTCGGCACTTACAAAATAAAAAAGTTTATTTTGTACAATAGCACCTCCAATACGGGCTCCATAGGTGGCAGAGCTGAAATCAGGCAATTTCTTCCTTTCGATGGTTGCATCATCCGTAGGTGTTTTCCCGGCAAGATTTTGATTTCGCATATAATAATATACCGATGCCTTTACCTGATTCGAACCACTGCGCGTAACTGCATTGATACTGGCTCCTGCAAAACCCGACTGACGTACATCATAGGGAGCCAACACCACCTGA
>WFSC01000347.1 GCA_015486185.1 Bacteroidales bacterium
CTTTATAATATATCCCGTTAAGAGCGATATCACCAATCATTTTATACGGAAAAAACGAGGTAGTTCATCCAGGGCGACCGGTAAGGAAATCGTTTTGTTACCACAGTAGGTTTTCCCCTTTGTGCTTTTCCATTTTCCTGGGGGTAGTATGATGTTCCGTTCGGATACTCCTTTTTGCAGGAGGGGAGCAACCAGGATGCTGTCGCCGAGCATGAATTCGTCTGCGATTGCGGCATATCCTCTATGGGGAAAAACGTATTCGAGAGGACGGACGATGGGCTCACCCGTCAGGGCAGACTGATGCGCCAACCGGAGGATGAGCGGGGTGAAAGCCTCACGTATGGTCACGGCCTCTTTTACGGCTTCAAAATGTGCTTTGTCCAGGATGCGCCAGGGGGTTACCGAGAACTGCATCATCGGCATCAGTGCATGACACTGGGCCGAACGTACGATAAGTTCGGGATCCATGGTATTACCGGGAAGAAATGAGACAAAATCACCACCTCCCACCATATCGGGGCAGGTGAAGTTGTAGCCGACGATGCCCTGCAGGAGGATATCGGGGATCAGTTTCCGCAGATCCTCCCACGTGTGATATTTGTCCCGCAGCCTGTTCACCAGGGGCTGCCCTGCCATCTTCCAGTTGGCACGGTACTCGTTGAGCGGGTATTTCAGTCCTATCCTGGCATACAGCTCACACTGCTCCTGCGGGGTGGTATGCCCGTAAGAGACAAGCCCTTTATAAAACTCAAAATCAGCAGCATCAAACTTGAACCCGTTCACCCCGTAATGTTCCTGTAATAGGTCTAACTGCCGGGTGAACCAGGAGACGGCTCCGGGGTTGGAAAGATCCAGCAGCCCGCTGTACCCGTTCCACCACTTGACAATGGCCGGGGAGCCATCCTGCTCCTTCATCAGGACGCCTTTGTCTGAAAGATCACGGAACACATCGCAATCGGGAGAGATGAAAGGACAGACCCACAGCATTACCTTGAAACCCATTCGGTGCAGGGAGTCCATCATACTGTGTGGCTCAGGGAAACGGCCCGGATGGAAATCCCATTTCCCATAGTCCTCCTGCCAGTTGTCATCGATCATCAACACCCCCGGGGGAAACCCGTGCTTTATAATATCTGAGGCATATTGCAGGATATCTTTCTGGTTTTGGTCATAAGTGAGCTCTATCCAGGTATTAAACTGTGGAGCTGAGAAAAGCAGCTTATCGGGCAGCTTGCCTGCCGGCGGGAACCAGGTCCGGGAAGCATACAGGAATGCATCACGCAGGGTGTTCCCTGCCTTCCTGTACTGCAGGGAGGCAGAGGCAGAGACGAGATAGATCGTGTCGTGCTCCCGCCACAGCCGGAAAGGTTCTTCACTCCACACCACTTCCCCCTGGTTGGAGATCAGCAAGGGTTGCACCTGATTGCCGTAGTTGCTGTGCAGATCTGCTTTGTATCCGTTTTGTACAGGCATCAGCTCTCCTTGGTTAACGATACCCACCCACCAGGATACCCCCGGAGCAACATAAAACTCTATTTTTCGTACCTTCGTCCCCTGTGAAAAGGACAAACTGTTAAAAAACAAATAAATAATTACAATATAGGCACATGATTTTTTCATAAAATTATGATTTTGTGAATATCAATTAATTTCATTACTCCAAGATATCCCCATCCCCGGCTTATTTTTGGGATCTTATATTCCGTCTCTTTCATAATAGAGTCATTTTTACATTTTACGTATTTTTAATAATATCCCTTAGAAAACGAATTTACCTATCAAACCTGATCGTTTTTATAGATGATAGGTTAACTGTGTATTAAAAGATCTCTGGTAATACTGTAACGGAGAGTCTTGATTTGTTACATGGATCCCAAAAAACTGATGATTCTGGAATATAGGTAGTACACCATGACACTAACCAATAAGAAACCGAAAACCGCCAGGATATTTTGTATCGTATTATTTCGAAATGATCCCATTACTTTACGGTTGTTTAATATGATGAACATACCGATAGCGATCAGAGGAACGGCCAACATAGAAAAAGCCTGAGCTATGATAAGAGTATAGATGATATCTCCTCGAAAAAAAACAGCTATTAACATGCCAGTAAGAAGTATGATGGAGGTAAATATTTTAGGTGCCTTTTCGTTCATCGATGGTCCCATGCCAAGTCCGTCTGCCAGCAAACCTCCTCCCATAACAGAGTTGACCATTAACGAAGAAAAAGCTGCGGCACAAAGACCGGCACTGAAAATATATTTGGCAAAGCGACCGAAGAGTGCATCCAGTTGCAGGGCCATGTCAGCAGCCGAATGTACTTTGATTCTGGCAGGATGTAAGGCGGCTGCAGAAGTGATAATTATCGTCATAGAAATAAAGGCGAGCATGATGATACCTATATAAGAATCTTTAAGACTGCCTTTTAGATTTTTAGGTTTCCATCCTTTGATTTGCACGAGATAAGATTGATAAAAAGCACCATTCAGAGAGAATGTTGTAGCTACCAAGGCTGCTACAACATCCAATTGATGAAAAGAAAAAGTATGCGGAATAAATCCGCGTGCTATGGCCAACCCGTTAGGTTTAGCCATGACCATATTTATAAAGAAAGAAAGGATCATGATAATGACGAGAGACATCATGATCCTTTCCAGTACTTTATACAGATCCCTAGCCCAGAAATTTAAAATAATTGCTAATGGAGTAAAGATCAAAGGCCATAACCGTTCGTCTATACCTGTTAGCCCTTGCATTCCGATGCCTATACCCAGATTATTTCCAAATTGAAAGCTAATGGCTGAGAAAAAAGCTGAGAAACCGATGAGCACAGCAAACCAGTGCCCGTAAGTGTCAGTAATAACTTGAAGAAAAGATTTGTCGTGCATTACTCCGAAGCGAGCACTCATGGAGGTGTAGGTTAACATGGAAAGAGCGGCCAGTACCACCACCCACAAAAAGGCATAACCATGCTCCGAGCCGATGCTGGAAGCTACCGTAATGCTTCCGGGCCCCAGCACCACTGATGCTATTATAAATCCCGGGCCAATTGACCTAAGTGTTTTTTTAATTGTTTCATATTGAAAGGGTGCTTTTTCTCCCATGCAAACAAAGCATTGAAATAAAAGTTCATCAAATGGATACCGGTATAAGATCCTTTTTAGTGAGAATATTTAATAGTATTACCCCGTAAAAGCCCAAAACACTCATGCGGAGAAAAAAGAATATGCAAAGAAAAGTTTTTTCTTGAGAAAATAAACTTTTCAGATAATTTATTCAGAGGTGAGATTTCCAAAGAAACAGCCGAATGGAAAAGGAGAAAACATTAATTTTGATGATCAGTTAGAAACCTAAATATGGGTATCTTTGTTTCCGTAGGGGTATATGAAAAGAGAGACGGAGAAAAGTATTTAATATTTAAGC
>WFSC01000348.1 GCA_015486185.1 Bacteroidales bacterium
AAAATGTTTTTCTGGGAGTCAGGATGCCATCTCATACATTAGTGCACGGTAAAGTTTTAACAGATTCATCCAATAGAAAAATAGACCTGATAAAATCATATATTCTTTATACGTCTCAGGGAAAATATCCGATGAAAGAGTTAAATGAGTTCGGGTTAACAAACAATGACAAGATTCTCCATTTAAGCATATCCTTTTCCTCCCGTAACGATACAAACAATTACCATTTTATTTTGAAAAGAAAGGGATACCGGGAAGCTCATGTAATAAGATTATCAGACAATTGGGATATTCAGGGAGATCTTGATATCCAGGTCATGTTATTAAGTATCCAGGGACTGGTTAACCGTAAGCAACCGGAGCTGTATTTTCTGTATCCGGATAACTGGGATTATCGTTTTACCGGAGACTTTTTTGATTATCTGAAGGATAAAAAATATTTTACCTTCCGGCAAATTAATAGTCTGCCTGATGTATTAAAGACTTATACAAACAGATTCAAGGGATATATTATCTGGGATAAAAACAATCCCTCAACCATGGATCTCGCTTTTACCCTGGCAGGCATCAGGGACGGTATCGTCGTTTCAGAAGATCTGATCCCGCTTGCTGAAAAGGCCGGACTTTCGTTACTGGTTGACCTTAGAAGCAAATACAACAATATTGAGGATTATCAGCTTTTCAACCAGGCCTTTGAACAACTCGGACAGGAATGTAACCGGAATATGGTAGTGTGGCTCGGTGGGGAATCAGGAAAAATAAGAAAGCCAGGCATCGCGGACTGGGGAGTGATGAACAAGGCATTTTTCACCGATCTTTCAACAAAAACTACAGATTCTGCTGAGTATGCTATATCTTATAAAATAATGTCTTCACTGAATCCCTTGTCCATCGTGTATGGTTGGCATGTATATACAAAAGATAAGGAAAGGGATTTTGTAAAACTGGCTTCGCAATGCGGACTAAGGGTGGAGGGACTTCATACCTTACCCAATATGAGCTTTATGCATCATATCCCACTTGAACCCGGATTTCATTTTCACAATAACCATACGATCCGTCCGGATAAACAGTATAAGCCGGAGAAAAAGGTTTATATCTCCTGTGTTCAAACAGATTGTCTTGGTTTGGGTGCATGGAACAAACCGGGACGTGGTCAGATTCCCTATGCCTGGGAAGTGACCATGAACTGGTCCTGGCTGGCTCCGGCCATGCTGGAATATTTTTACTCCCAGGCTACGCCTAATGACTATTTCATTGGCTCCTTGTCAGGTCCAGGGTACATCTACCCGAAAGCAGTACCTGATAGTATCCTTCCGGCCATGATCGATTCAGCATGGACCCTCATGAAATATCTTGATCTGAACGCTTTTGAGATCATGGATTATTCGGAAGGCTCGACTATTGAAGGGAACACAGATCTCCCGGAGAAGATCGTTGATGAATATTACGACCACATGCCTGGCTCCATCGGTTTTATCAACGGATATGCTCCGGCTTTTACTTTTACAGTGAAACATAAAGTCCCTCTCATTTCCTTTGACTATTATCTTTCTCCTGACCGTTCCGAAAAAGAAGTAGTTGCAGATCTTCTGGAACTGGCCAGGATGAACTCCCGAAGGCCTTACTTTCTGTTAATGCATGTCAGACAGTGGAACGATCTGGAAAAAGTAATACATATCCTTGACAACCTCGGAAAAGAATTTGAAGTAGTTCCTCTTGATAAATTCCTCAGGATGGCTGGCCAGCATCCTACTTTCAAAAATAGATTTTTAGGAGAGCAATAGTTTACCAGAAAAAAATCAACTTTCCGATAGGATCCATAAAATGATCTGCCATATCTTTTAATTTTAATTGGTTATTCTAAAGCACACCGACCACTTCCTCCATTTTCATCAATCTGGAACCTTTTATTAAAATAAGATGATCCTCTATAGGATAACTCCTTAAATAAGAAATAAGTTCCTTTGTTTTCTCAAACCCTTTGTATCCAAAATGTGAAGACAGGCTGGCAAAAGTTTTTCCCGATAAAAATACCCGGCCGGGGGAAAACTTATGTTCACGTATCATCTGAAGGATCCTCTCATGTTCCTCTTCTGTCTTATCTCCCAACTCCAGCATATCTCCCAATATCAGGACTTTCTTTCCTCCCTGCTGTTTTATAAACTCCTGAATAGCCAGTCGCATACTTGTCGGATTGGCATTATAAGCATCCATGATCACGGTATTTTTACCGGTAGTGATAACCTGGGACCCCATATTTTCAGGCACATAATCCTTCACTGCACGTAAAATATCAGTTTCATTCACGTCGAAAAAAGCTCCTATGGTTATCGCAGCCATTACGTTCTCAAAGTTATATAATCCATACAAACGGGTAGTAACTTTCAGATCACCGGATAAACTTTGCCAGTCAAAAGATAAAAAGGGATCGGCCACAGGATTTCTGAACCTGTAGTCAGCCTGATCATCCATACCATAGGATATTCTCACATCTGCGGGGGATAGTTCTTTTTTCAGGATCTCATTATCCTGATTATAAAAAATAGTTCCTTTTTTCTTACGGAGATATCGGTACAATGCTGCTTTGGCATCAATGATTTGTTCGATGGTTCCGAAACCTTCCAGATGGGCTTTTCCTATATTGGTTATCAGTCCGTGTGTCGGGTCAGCCAGTTCACACAATCCGGTGATCTCTCCCGGATGATTGGCACCCATTTCCAACACCAGGAGATCTGTATCATGATGTGATCCCAGTATAGTAAGCGGAAGACCTATATGATTGTTAAGATTACCTGTTGTACCGGACACCTTATATTTTTTAGACAAGACCCTGATTGCCAATTCTTTTGTAGTTGTCTTCCCGTTTGTCCCGGTTATAGCGATCACAGGAATATGTAAATGTCTTCTGTGTTCCCCGGCCAGTTCCTGCAAAGTTCTTAATGGATCTTTCACCAAAATATACCTGGAATCTTTTACAATGGCAGGATCATTTACAACAGCGAAAGCACATCCCTTATCCAATGCATCTTTTGCAAATTGATTCCCGTTAACATGGTCTCCTTTCAAGGCAAAAAAGATTGAGCCGTCAGCGCAGGACCTGGAGTCAATGGTTACTTTACGGTGACTTAAATAGATCTGATATATTTTCTCTATATTCATAGGTATAAAAAAAGCCTCATAAATCATGAGGCTTAAAAAATATATTGTTTAATCATTATTCATCAAAAACCTGCAGGGCTCCCCACGCGTGTCATGGCACAGCGAAAGCCAAGATCGGCACGTGCACTTTTTTCGTCCAGAAATCTCCGGGTGGACGGGATCAACCAATAAGCCCGATCCATCCATGATCCCCCTTTATAAACCCTGGCATTATCATTAATTAAAGTAGTGTAATCATTATCCTTAACATCCTGGGCATACATTCTACCAGTACCTTTGTTATCCTGGGCGTTCCAGTCAGTAGCAATACTTGATTGCATATCACCATCCTTATAATTCCGGTAATCGGCCTTTTGGAAATTATACCGGTTGGCAACCTCTTCGGGGGTCACTTCCCTGTAACGCAAGTGCCCAAGACTGTCTTTCTCAGCAACATTTCCATCCTGGTCTCTTACCAATACTTTGAACACATTACCCCGATAAGGATTCAGGGGACTAACCTCAATACTGTTTAATTGCCGATATACATCTGCTACCCATTCATTTACATTCCCCGCCATACAATACAGTCCATAATCATTGGGCCAGTAGGATTTTACAGGGGCCGTAATGGCTGCATTGTCATTCAAGTCTCCGGCAAGTCCCATATAATCACCATTACCCCTCACAAAGTTAGCCATAAAACGTCCCCGGTATTTTCTGGAAGCATTTCTCAGATAGTGACCATCCCAGGGATATAAACGACGCTCATACAAACGCTCTTCATACGTATTTCCGATCAATGCGAGTGCTGCGTATTCCCATTCTGCTTCTGTAGGCAACCGGTAAGCAGGCAATAATATTCCATCTTCCAATGTAACTTTTCTTTCTTCCTTATTGGGGTTAAGGCTTGGAAGATTTTGATTTACCACCCCTTCATATTGCCCTGCCAGATACGCTTCCGTATTAAAATTGTTCTCATCCGACTGGTTAGGGTCCGGACTAAGAATGCCCTGGTCAATCAGCAATTTTTCATTGACCCGGTCTGTCCTCCATGAACAATAATCATTTGCCTGGAGCCAGTTAACACCCACCACCGGATAATCATTATAGGAAGGATAGCGAAAATAATATTTTACATAAGGTTCATTGTAAGCCAACGGACTACGCCATACCATTGTATCAGGCAAAGCCTGCCTGTAAACTTCCGGGTAACTTTTATATACCCTGGCCAGCCAATACAGATATTCTCTGTAATCAACATTCCTGACTTCCGTTTCATCCATGTAAAAAGAAGTTACGGTCACACGACGGGGAATATTATTCCAGTCAAACATCACATCCTGTTCTACCCGCCCCATAGTGAAGGTGCCTCCTTCAATAAAGACCAGCCCTGGCCCTGTAGGCTGTTCAACGGCTGTTTTGACTTCAAAACCTCCATTGTCCGGATCGTTGTATTTCCATCCGGTTGTGGGAGAAGTATCCTCTTTCCCTCCTCCAAACAATCCGCAGGAAGAAGTTAAAAGAGCAAATCCGGTAATGATAGCCGGAATAAGGACTACTTTCATCTTAAAACGCATAGCCTAAATTATTTAAATCGGTTATTTACAGTCTCAAACAAACAAATATATGAATTATTATTCAAACAAAAATAAGATTTTTTTTAATAACTACATTAATGGCCAATTTATTGTACCCTGGTAAGATGTTTTTTTATTCCCAAATTCAATAATAATGCCTATTTCATGAGCTCCTCCTGCAGATGACACAGCAATCTTACCAAGATAAGCATCATAACTATACGAAAATCTTAGTCTTTTGGTTACAATCCCCATTGAAAAAACAAGCATATCAATGCTGTTTCCAAAATTTTTCTTCCAGCAAATACCTCCCATACCCATAAAATATTTCACCTGTAAACCTAATAATGTCTGGTGGCTTCTACCCTGCACTACTGCTCCTGCCCAGGGATAAAGAGCTATGTTCCCGTGATCCTTTTCATAAATAAAGCCTGCCAGTGCTGAATATTTTCGCGGCAATACCGTCTCATCCGTCTTCACATCAGATTGATAAGGCTCCATGAGATGATGCGCCGCAACACCAGCATACCAGTTCTTTTCATAAAACAGAAAGCCTACTGAAAAATCCGGAAAAATTTTTCTTTCCGGAGGAATAACTTCTTCCGACCCCCCGATAATACCTTGTGAAGGAGAGATCATATCAGGAAGTATCAGGTTTTCCGTGTTCAGATAACTCTGAAAGACAGAGGCCTGAAACCCTGCATTCATATAAAAATCTCTTGAAATACGTAAATGATATGAATAAACAGCCGATAAACCGGTATTTGTAAGTGTAGCCCCTCCGGCCATATCATGCAGGATAATAACCCCCACACCTCCATGTAATACATCAAAAGGCTGATCCCATTCTGCTATTGACGTAATATATCTGACGGGACTCCCCGGTAACTGATCCCGGAAACTTAATCCTGCCTGTCCGGAACCCATACCCGTAAAAGCAGGATTAAAAGCAGTTTTTTGAAGAAACGGCATGGAAAACGCCGGATCCTGAGCTTCCCCCTCACCACAAACCAGCATCAGCAAAAAAACTGCGGTTAATATTAAAAACAATCGTTTCACCACAAACCCGTTATCTCACTTACAATAATAATATATAAACATACGTTTTCCTAACTCCCGTAATTAAATAATAGTATCTTAACCAAACGTTTCGTTACAAAAATATATTTTTGCAGCAAAGTAAGACAACCTCTGGCATCAGAAAAACCGCTGATATGCAATATAAAAAATACATAATTATTCTGTTGCTGGATTTTATTTTTTTCTTTTTTCCTCTGAACAGCTTTTCATTCACTACGGATAAAGAAAATACCAACACAAACTATTTTACAAATAATTCCGTATTGGCATCAGGCTATTGGGTCAAGGTCAAAATACCGGCAAGCGGCATTTACAAGATCACATACAAAGAACTGATGGATATGGGATTGCCCGATCCTTCCCATCCGCGTATTTTCGGCAATGGCGGGTGGATGCTTCCTGAATCCAACCATACACCTCATCCGGATGACCTTCAGGAGATAGCAATATGGATGGATAAGGGAAGTGACAATACATTTAATCAGGATGATTATCTGCTCTTCTATGCCCGTGGCTCCGTTAAACAATATTATTCTTCCCAGGATTCCATTTTTCACCATCAATTACATTTATATGATGATGGCGCCTATTATTTTATTACATCCGGCAGTGGTGAGAACCTCATCTCAACTGAAAAATATGTCGATTCATTACCCGGTTACACCACTTCTTCCTACGATGCCCGTTTATGGCATGAAGAAGATAAAGAAAACCTGATCCAATCCGGACGGGAATGGTATGAACCACTTCCCTCCCAGTCTCCTGGGACATTCGGTTTTTCATTCCCGGACAGGCTGAATGGAAGTCTGGTACATATAAGCATACGGGTGGTCTCACGTTCTTCCGTAACATCCTATTTCCACATTAAATGCGGTAATACACCACTTGCCACGCTGCCTGTCGCACCTGTAAACATAAATAGTTTTACATCTGCCTACGCCAGGGCAGGTGCAAGAACTTATACCTTTCCTTCGGATGATGGAGAAGATATCCCGGTAACAATCACTTACAGCAGCGCAGACCAGGTTAACTCACGGGCCTGGCTTGACTATATTGATATCCAGACAAGATGTAGTTTACTTCTGCAAAACAACGAGTTGTTCTTCCGGGATGTCCGTTCTGTCGGACCGGGAAGAATTTCCGATTTTACCCTTGCATCTGATAAAGCCAATACCCGGATATGGGATATCACAGATCCAAATAAAGTTAAGGAAGTCGAAACAAAGATATCAGGTAACAAATTGAATTTCAGAATACACACTGATACGCTCAAAGAATTCATTGCATTTTCGGGCAATAATTTTCCCTCCCCTGCAATTATCACAAAAGGACTTCCCAACCAAAACCTGCATGGTCTTCCTGAAACAAAAATGGTTATCGTCACCTACCCTGATTTTCTGGAACAGGCCAATCGTCTGGCCGGGATTCATACCGCAAAAGATCAACTGTCCGTCACTGTGGTTACTACCACGCAGGTTTATAATGAATTTTCATCCGGATCGCGGGATATCGGAGCTATCCGAAACTTTATGAAAATGTTCTACGACCGGGCCCGAACGCCGGAAGAAAAACCCCGGTATTTGCTTTTATTGGGAGATGGTTCCTATGCCAATAAGATCATGGCAAAGGGAAATACCAACTTTATCCCTACGTATCAATCTCCCAACTCATTAGTACCCACCCAATCCTTCGTTTCGGATGATTTCTTCGGGATCCTTGACACAGACGAAGGAGGAGTCAGCGGACTGGTAGATATTGGCATTGGCCGCTTTCCCGTGTCAACCGCCGAAGAAGCCAATACCATTATTGATAAGATCGAAGCTTATACATCACAAAAATCCATGGGCGACTGGCGCAACAGGATCTGTTTTGTGGGTGATGATGAAGATAATAATATTCACATGAGAGATGCCGACAAACTGGCATCTTATGTTGATCAATACTATCCCTCTTTTGTTATCGACAAAATATACCTGGATGCTTATCCGCAGGTTTCCACCGCCAGCGGGGCAAGATATCCGGAAGTGAACAAGGCCATCAATGATGATATGGAGAAAGGACTTCTAATCTTCAATTATGTCGGGCATGGTAATGAAAGGGGACTGGCACATGAAAATATACTCACTACAAATGACATCAATGGCTGGTCAAATGCCCCAAAATATCCCCTCTTTGTTACAGCTACCTGTGAGTTCAGTCGTTTTGATTTTGTTGATATTGATGCCAACGGAGTAGTCACTCCCAGAACCTCTGCCGGAGAAATGGTCATATTAAATCCAAATGGGGGTGGGATCGCTTTGCTGACAACCACTCGACTGGTATATTCAAGCCCTAATTTTGTGCTGAACCAGAATTTCTATAAATATATCTTTTCTGAGAATAACCTCGGAAAGCCTAATACACTGGGAGATGCCCTGAAATATACCAAGAATGTATCCGGTTCGGGTATCAATAAAAGAAACTTTACATTGCTCGGTGATCCTGCCCTTCGTCTCGCCTATCCGGAATATAAGATTATTACCGACTCCATAAATGGTGTCCCGGTTACCCTTCCTTTCGATACCCTGAAAGCACTTAAAAAAATTACCGTTTCAGGCCATGTGGAAAATCCAGGAGGTGTTTTCCTCCCTGATATAAACGGGGTGATACAGCCTGCTGTGTTTGACAAGGCACGTACTGTCACAACGCTGGGCAATGATAATACACAAACCATGAC
>WFSC01000349.1 GCA_015486185.1 Bacteroidales bacterium
ATATATTGTATCTACAGCGATCCAGATACCATTCTTTCCCTGATAGATAATATAGCCGGCTACATCAGGATCAGGGCTTTTGGTCCAGCTCATGGATACAAAACCGGTACCTGCCAGACATTGACCCATGATAAAACGGGAGGGGCAGGGGGGATGGTGTCCTTTTGGGCCAGCGCAGGTAGGCCTGATACCGCCAGCAATATGACAAATAGATAGAAGGTGCCCCGCAAAGGTGACGATATGATTTTATTTTTTTTCATCATTGCAACTCCCGGCCACCACCTCGGTGAAGCTGTCCGGATCAAACCAGGTATCGGTGATAATACGGATCTTTTCCGGTGTTATTGTATGGATGGCCCTGGCAAATTCTTCAGGATAATTCATAGGAGTATCCGTGGTTAAAAGCCGTTTTACCATATCGGCCCGTGGCAGGGCGCCATCAAGGGACTGCAACAGACTGCCCATGATGTAATTTTTTACCAGACTGATCTCTTCTTCCGAAGGAGGTTCCTGTTTCAGTTTTTTTATTTCATTATAGATCTCTTCCAGTGCCGGCCGGCATACCTCCGTACCGGTCTCGGTACGAATGGTCAGGTGGGCATCATAACGCAGGGTCTGGATCATCGAAGAGATGCCATAGGTATATCCCTTCTCTTCCCGGATATTTTTCATCAGCCTGGAACCGAAATATCCGCCCAGGATGGTACTAACGAAAGAAAGTGCCGGAAAATCTTCATGCCGGCGTGAAATGGTTCTTTTCCCGATGGTGATGGCCGACTGGACCGCCTGGTCCCAGGGAACGTGTTTCTTTTCCGTATGATCCGGAGCAGGTACAGATACCTTCCCGTTCTTAAATGCCGGCATGCCCGAACCTGCCCGGCCAAACCGTGTGTCAATGTCTTTGATCAGTTGATCGGATATATTTCCTGCCAGGATAAGAAAACAATTGTTGCACTGCAGGTATCTTTTGTGGAAAATACGAAGATCATCCGGCGTGATCTTCTCATAATGAGAAGGCGTGATTCTTCGTCCATAGGGATGTGAAGGCCCGAAAATTTCTTCCAGAAAAACGGCCATGGATTGCCAGGATACCTTTTCCGATTCGATAATAAAGGATTGTTGTTGTTTTTTCAGGTAGGTATGGATCTCTTTTTCCGGAAACAGGGGATGATACAGGATGTCTTCAAGTATTTCCAGTACGTCGGGAGCATACCGGGTAAGAGTGTACAGGCTGATCCCGGCATAATCGCGGGTACTGTAGGTCATGATATAGCTGCCGTAATAATCGAACTGTTCTGCGATGGTGGCAGCGTCCCGGTTGGGAGTGCCTTCCTGTAAGGTGTCTATGGAAGTATTACATACAAGCGGTTTGGATTCAACCCATGCGCCCCCCTGAAAAACAATATCCAGCCGGATGGCCTCGAGTGTATTGTCACGGACCAGGTACATGGGCTGACCGTTGCTAAGTCTGATCTCTTCCGGTGGCAGCCAGTGGATATCCCTTACGGGTCGTATGGGAGGTGGTGTTTGTCTGTCAATATTCATGGTCATTTATTATTTTCTTTTGCGATCGTTGTTGGCTTTCTGTCCGGCATGATAATACAATACCGATATGTTCCCTTCTCTGAAAAGATGTTTTGAGTCCCTGTGTATGTCCTCCGGTTTGATCTTCCGGTATCTTTCCATTTCCCGGTTGATCATGGAGGCATCTCCCAGGAAGGCATAATAGGATAAGTACATGGCCCTGTTCAATATACTATCCAGAGAGAATACCCAGGTTGATTCCAGCCGGTTCTTTACTTTTCCCAGTTCACGGGGTGCAACTTTTTCCGAGCTTAACCGGTACAATTCATCCATGATGGCTTCTTCTGCCATTTCCATGGTCGTTCCTCCCAGCAGGGTCCCGTTGATCACAAAAAGTCCGGGATCAACGCTGCCGGTAATATAGGCATCAATAGTACTGAAGAGGTGCCGTTTTTTTATAAGATGCTGATACAGGCGGGAAGATTTTCCATTTGACAGGATATCGGAGATCAGGTCTGTCGTGTAATAAGAATCAGAAAGGCGCCGGTCCATATGAAAAGCCATGTACAAGGCATCGGCAGGAACCCGTCTTTCGACATGGAGGGTTTCTTTTTTCTGTTGCTGCGGCTCTGCCGGAAGCTTCCTTTCGGCCAGTGTACGGGCGGGTATGTCGCCAAACCATTTGTTTATCAGTTTCTCCGCTTCTTCCCGTGTGATGTTCCCTGATAGGGCCATATAGGCATTGTTGGGTGCATAATGGGAATAAAAAAAATCTTTTACCTCTTCAAGGGTTGCCTGTTCAATGTGTTTGATGTCCTTGCCAATGGTGGGCCAGCGGTAAGGGTGTTTTTTATAGGCCAGGGGCCGAAGCAGTAACCAAACATCGCCGTAAGGCTGATTAAGGTACCTTTGTTTATATTCTTCAATAACCACCTGCTTCTGAACAGCAAGCGTCTTCTCGGAAAAATCAGGTTCCAGCATACGGTCCGACTCGAGCCACAGGGCTGTTTCCAGGTTCTCTTTCGGGATGGTTATATAATAATTGGTAATGTCGTTGTTGGTGAAGGCATTGTTTTCACCTCCGGCTTGCTGAAGGGGACGGTCAAAGTCGGGGATATGACGGCTTCCGCCGAACATCAGGTGCTCGAACAAATGAGCGAAGCCCGTGCGCTGCGGGTCTTCATCCCGGGCTCCTGTACCATACAGAATATTAAGTGTTACCAATGGGGTCTGTGGGGAAGGATTAACCATGACCCGGAGGCCGTTTTTTAGCGTAAATGAAGAAAATTGTATCATAGGCCTGTTTGTAAGAATGATCTTAGAGTTTCTGAAAACCATATAGGCTGTCTGCAAACTTAAAAAAAAAGATGTTTCGGGCATAGATTATAGTGTTATAATATATATTTGCAGCATATGAATATCAAACGAGAGGTAGTACGTTTTTACAGATGGAGAATGATACACATTCCCGACAGGGAATATGTTTTGATCCTGAGTTTTTTTATTGGTATTTTCGGGGGATTTGCGGCTGTCATTATTAAAAACCTGGTTCGTTTTATCCAGAACTCTCTGGATCAAGCGCTTCAGGTGGATTTACATGTTTATCTTTTTGTAGTATTACCGGTTGCAGGCATTTTTCTTGTGCTCGTTTTTATCCATTATATCCTGCGCCAGAACATTGGCGACGGGGTTCCTATCGTCCTATATGCCATTTCAAAAAACAATGGAAGGATCAAACCTCATAATATGTATTCTTCTATTATTGCCAGTGCCATAACAGTGGGTTTCGGTGGATCGGTCGGACTTGAAGGGCCGACGGTGGCCACCGGGGCTGCTATCGGATCCAATGTCGCCCGGGTATTGCGACTGGATTATAAAATGGTTATTCTTATGCTTGGGAGTGCCTCGGCAGGAGCCATGGGAGCCATTTTTAAAGCGCCTATTGCCGGCATTGCTTTTGCCCTCGAGGTGATCATGCTGCAACTTACCTCCGTGTCGGTGTTGCCTTTGTTGATCGCTTCCGCTACCGGTGCGCTGACGGCATACCTGTTTCTGGGCCAGAGTACCTTATACACCCTTCAGTTCGTACAGCCTTTTCAACTAAAAAATGTGGCCTATTATGTCCTGCTGGGAATTCTTACGGGTTTTATGGCTTTGTATTTTCTGCGTGTCTATATTTATATCCATGATGCTTTTGAAAAGATAAAAAATATATGGAAACGTTTCCTGCTGGCCGCTATCGTTCTGGGAGGAATCATTTTCCTTTTCCCTTCCCTTTACGGTGAAGGATACCATGCGATCAACAGCTCCCTCCAGGGTGATTATTCTTATGTGTTTAACCATACATTCTATGCTTTTCTAAGTGAGAATCACCTGATGCTGATCCTGGTCCTTTTACTGATCGTCCTGTTCAAAGCCATTGCTACTTCCCTGACTTTTTCAGCAGGGGGCATCGGCGGTATTTTTGCTCCCACGCTTTTTATGGGAGTGAATGTAGGATTGTCTTATGCTATTTTCTGTAATTTCCTGGGCCTTGATCTGCCTGTCAGCAACTTTGCCCTGGCAGGTATGGGCGGGATGATCGCCAGTGTGACCCAGGCTCCCCTGACAGCTATCTTTCTGATCGCAGAGATCACAAAAGGATATGCTCTTTTTATGCCTTTGATGATCACGGTTACTTTCTCCTGGATCACATTCCGGATATTTGATAAACGGTCTATCTATACTTTCCAGCTTGCCAAACGGGGTGAACTGTTTACCCATGACCAGGATAAAACCGTTTTATCACTGATGAACGTAAAAGAACTGATAGAAACAAATTTCGAAACAGTCAAACCCAATGCAACCCTGGGCGACCTGGTGAAGGTAATAGCTCACTCGCAGCGGAATATTTTTCCGGTAGTGGATGATGAGGACAATATGCTGGGCGTCGTATGGGTGAATGATATCAGGCATATCATGTTTAAAAGAGAGCTGTATAAAAAAGTCTATGTAAAGGATCTTATGTTCATGCCCCGGCCTGTCGTGTCTCCGTATGAGTCGATGGAAGAAGTAGCTCATAAATTTCAGAACTCGGCACATTACAATCTCCCTGTTCTGGATAAAGGCAAGTATGTCGGTTTTGTATCCCGTGCCAATGTTTTCTCCAAATACCGGGAAATGGTGAAACATTTCTCGGAAGACTGAGAAGAACGATGAACGA
>WFSC01000350.1 GCA_015486185.1 Bacteroidales bacterium
GAATAGGCTTGCTCAACGGTGAATCCCATATTTGCCGGGGGTACATCATATTCCTGATCCATTAGGGCATTTACAGCTTCCCGTACTGTTGACAGTTTTGGGTCATTCACCACTACAGACACACTGGACCCTCCGGTTAATGATGTGGAAATGGTTATAGGTTTCCTTGAGGCTGGAATAAGTGTATAACTTCCATCGAGAATAGATTCCCCCTTTACCAATGCACCGGGATAAATAACATCGGTCTGGGGATTGAGTACAATTTGTTCATTGAAACCCGCTGCAGCCTTGTAATAATCCGTTTTATAAATATACTCCAGGGTGGTATCCACTTCCGTGTTGTTTATCTCCGGAGTTTGTTCATCAGGCATGGCGTCTGAAATGGGGGGCAGGGATTTCAGGTACATATCCAGGTCCTCCTGAAAAGTATCAGTTTTCTGGCAACTCTCAAAAAGGACAGGAAATAAAAGAGCCAGCACAAGAAAGACATAAGATCCAGGGTTTATCCCGTATTATTTCGCGGGATGCAGGGAAACGGGATAAATATGTTTTCATGATGTAAAAGTTTTTTAATTATTAACATGTTACTGAAAATAAATAAGAAAAACAATTTATTTTGTGATTTATTTATCAATAATGCCCTGAACAGGCTTCCCACACTTCCTGAAGAGTGAAATGGATATTATCCCTTGTGCGAAGCTTTTTCCAGTTCTTTGAATTTAAGATAGGAATATACCACCGGGATAAGGGTAATGATCCCTGTTATCACGAGGAAGAAAATAAGATTTGCCTTTTGTCCCAATACGAGACTTCCTGCTACGATGGCCAGGCCTCCGATAAACCATATAACCCCGCCTATCCTGTGGGTCGCTTTCCAGACGGTCTCGTTCTCCAGGGTCCACGGAGTGCGGATACCGACGAAATAATTGGCCCGGATTGTTTTCATGTAGTTGCCCAGTACGGCATATAAAATGCCGATAAGGAGGAAGATATAATTGGGGTTAAAAAGCGATGCGTTTTTTACAGAGTAAATGATATACAAGGCCAGTACCGACATGAACATGGTTACCAGGGTTTTGATATTCTGGTATTTGTTTCCCATGGATTTGATCTTGTATTTCGGATCGATAAGGGGAACGACCAGGAGGATCAGGTAGATGAGTACGGGCAAGGCAAAGGCAATCAGAATAAGCTCCGATTTGCTTCCGTACCGGTCGATCTCACCATTGATATTCCAGTGCATAGGCACTTTGGCAGGTAGCTCATTCCAGATATATGCCAGATAGATGAAAGGAAGCAATATAAATGCTATGGCCGGTAATTCTTTTTTTATGGACGGTTTCATTTTCCTTTATTTTTTTCGTTATTTTTTTTCAGGGTTATGATCCAGGCAATCAGATCTTCCAGTATTGTTGTGTTCAGGGAATATATGACGAACTGGCCTTTTTTTTCGCCGGTGATCAGACCGGCTCTTTTCAGGATATCCAGATGATGGGATATGCTGGGTTTGGAAATATGAAAAGCCCCGGCGATCTCCCCTGCCTTGAGATCCCGCTCTTTCAGCAGTTCCAGGATCCGCCTCCGCGTTTCGTCATTCAGTGCCTTGAACAGGGAGTTCATAAATGCAATTATATATTTAGACAAATATCTAAATATTATTTTATTTTTCCAAATAAATTTTGGTAAATTTTTTTATCCTCAAATCCCTAATCTCTTCAACCCTAATCTCTTCAACCCTTTTGCTTCATCGCTTCATCGCTTTATCTCTTCATCGTTTTTTTCTCGCAGATTACGCAGATGTACGCAGAAATGATACTAAATTTAAGGGTTGCTAATATATGTATGGTATTTCTTTCTCGTTTTTCATTCCGACACTGACAGGATGCTCCTTTGTCGCACTTTGTCAGGTCTTTCCCATCATTCCACCATTCCATCATTCACTCATTCTATCATTCATTCATTCATTCATTCATCCACTCATTCCATCCCATCCCCCCTTCTCCTCATCTTTTCATCGTTTTTCTCAGCGCTGACCTTGTGGATCTACACAGAAATGAAAAAAAACGGTCTCCGTTGTCAGGATCGATAAAAACCGGCGACTATATCCAAGAATTTGTTCTACTTATTCATTAAAACCATATAATTATGAAATATTCAAAAAAAATTTTACCAGCTGCATTAGTCGCTTTACTTGTTGTTTTTGCCGTATCCTGCGAAAAATCCCCTTTTGTGGGAACTCCGGATAGCAAACCATTGAACTCATCAGCCGATTATTCGGATATGGTGACCTTTTCAGGGAGCGAAAGTTCCGATGTTGGTGTTGTGTACGAAGTATTACCGGGTCCTTCCGTAATCAATCCGGCGATGAACCCGACACCGTTTTCCAACAATATCAAATTAACTACCGGCGACTACAATCTGGTGGTGGAAGATAATACGGATACCGATTCTCCGGAATCGACAGATGCCGTAATATCGGTCAATATCAAATTTACAGCCAATAACGGCAGACATTTTAAAATTGACAGGATCAACGTCATTCACAAACCGGAAGGTGCCGGAGATCACACCTTTTTCGGAGGCGTTGGACTGAACAAGGTGATGCACGGAAATACAGGTATCGGCACACCCTTGATGCCCAAGATGCTGGCTTACATTACACTATGGGGTATTACTGACCTGAAGGATGCAACTACGGGAGAAGTGGTTGCTGCCAACAGAATCGTCCATATTATGACAGCTTCCAGGGTAAGAGACAAGGATCTTAAACTGATACCCTCTGTTGACGTGGATAAATCCGACCATGATTTCCGGATGGCGGAAACGCATGTCATTCTGCCGCCGCTGGATATGGCTGGAAATATGTCTCCGGTACCCGGTACCGATCATGGGTTTATTCATATGATGTGGGAGCAGGTGGAGCTTAATCATGCTTCAAGAGACTGGGAGACGGCTTTTGAAATACTGCCCGGTCCTTCCGCCATCAATCCTGCCATATCTCCGACACCTTTCTCCAACAAGGTGGCTTTCGGTGCAGGATCATATGAACTCGGCGTAATTGACGATGTGGATGTTGATTCTCCGGAATCGACCGATCGTGTCGGGAATGTCAGTATCAAGTATAAAAGGCCTGACGGAACAGTGTTTGTTATCGATAACATTCAGGTAATCCATAAGGAAGCCGGTACCGGCGACCACACTTTCTTCGGGGGTGTAGGGCTTGCAAAGACCATGCACGGCAATACCGGCATCGGCACGCCTCTGATGCCTAAATTATTATCATACATCACCCTGTGGGGCGTGGCAGATCTGAAGGATGGTAACGGTAATGTGCTGGCAGCAGGACGGCTGATCCATATCATGGTATCGTCGCGTACCCGTACCGACGATCTTAAGTTGATCACAGACGTTGAAAACGACGCCACTGACCATTCTCCTCATAATGTGGAAACGCATATCATTCTGCCGCCGCTGGATATGGCAGGCAATATGTCTCCCATACCCGGGACGGGTCACGGATTCCTTCACCTGATGTTTGAACATGTAACACTGGGTCTCAGATAATATATTTTCACGGTCTGTATGGCCGTTTACCATAAAAGTCAGCCCGGCAGGAACATTTTCCTCCGGGCTGTGCTTTTTCAATTTTGCACCCCAGGCACCTCTCGCAGATTACGCAGATGTACGCAGAAATGGTACTAAATTTAAGGGTTGCTAATATATGTGTTTATGGTATTTCTTCTCATTCCGAAACTGACAGGATGCTCCTTTGTCGCACGCTGTCAGGTCTTTCCCATCATTCCATCATTCCACCTTTTCATAATTCTATCATTCTATCCTTTACTCATTCTATCATTTACTCATTCATTCATTCATTCACTCATTCACAATTCTCCCCGTCTCTTCGTCACTCTATCTCCCCATCCCTCAGTCACTCCGTCTCCCCGTCTCCCTCTCTCTTCTGCCTTCTTACTTCTTCCCTTCTTCGATGTTCGATGTTCGATATTCGATATTCGTTATTCATGATAAAACACCTCTTCCGGCACTTCTTCCTTCCCGATCCCGGGCCCTTCCCACGATACCTTAAGCCACGGTTTGCCGCCCACCTGAAAATGTTTGACGTCGATGCGATGATATCCTTTCTCCAGGGCGATCCTGCCGGCACGTTCGTGTCCGCTGGAGATTACTACGGTTACGGTATCGACCTTCAGAACACTGCCGTCGTCAGAGGCAAGCCAAAATGTATAAGTACCGCTTTTCGGGACTTTGATATAACCCTCATAGGTCATACCGTATTTTTGTGACATCATGAGAGGTGCTTCCGGCAGGAGAGCCGGGAGGATCCCTTCTCGTTGTGGCGGATAACGGAAAATGTCTTTTACGTCCTTGCACAGCCATACCTCCCGGTAGGTATAACGGAGTCCTTTTTGCGGATGATGAACTTTCACGGCCGGCAAAGGTGTCAGCTTGCGAAAACGGATCATAGAGGTGTATCCGGGTAGTGCACCCTTTCCGTATGCCCGGGCCTTCAGGAGTGAGGTACGGAGGATATGGAACGGACGTATATAACGGATAGCAGTGGTGTCCGGTTCCTTTCCGTCGGTGGTGAAATAGATGCGGGCCTGTTCATTTGCATTGGAAAGAGATACCAGACAGGCATC
>WFSC01000351.1 GCA_015486185.1 Bacteroidales bacterium
AAAAAAATCTTATTTTTTATCAAAAAAAAAGGGAGTTATTGATAAACCCCCTTTTTTTTGAAATATAAGATTGTTGGATTATTTGGCTTCAATTTCTTGTTCTACCTCGTGGGCCAGGTCTTCATCTATCAGTATCCGGCCGCAATATTCACATACAATGATCTTTTTACGGGTTTTGATATCCAACTGTCTCTGGGGTGGGATTTTGTTGAAACAACCTCCACAGGCATCACGCTGTATCGTTACAATTGCCAGACCGTTTCGTGCATTGGCGCGGATCCTTTTGTAGGCTGAGAGTAAACGCGGATCAATCTTTTTCTGCAGTTCTTTGGATTTCTCAAGCAATATTTCTTCTTCTTTACGGGTATCGGATACAATTGCATCCAATTCTTCTTTTTTACCAGCCAGGTCTCTTTCCCGCTCCTGCAGTTGTTCTTTCGATTTTGCAATGATCTCGTTCTTTTCTTCGATCTGCCGGGTGTATTCCTTGATATGCTTATTACACAATTCGATCTCAAGGGTCTGGTATTCTATCTCCTTGGACAGGGAATCAAATTCCCTGTTGTTCCTGACATTCATTTGCTGAGCCTCATATTTCTTGATAAGGGATTCATCTTCCTTGATCTCATTTTTCTTGTTGGAGATATTATCTTCCAGGGTCTTGATTTCCTGCTCGAAATTATGGATACGTGTGTTTAATCCTGCAATTTCATCTTCCAGATCCCGTACTTCCAGCGGCAGTTCGCCACGTAATGTCTTGATCTTGTCTATCTTCGAATCGGTTATCTGGAGAGCATATAAAAGTTTTAACTTTTCTTCTATTGTGATTTCCCTGGACTCGGCAGTTGTTTTGCTTTTAGTGACCATTTTTAATAATAATTTATTGGATTCGTTTTTACTTTTGAAAAATGAAGTGCAAAGTTAGGGAATTTTTTTATAAGTAAGTCATAAAAAATCTCTGTTGTAAATTGCTCGCTTTCAAAATGCCCGATATCAGCAATAACTATTTTTCCGTCTGCCTCAAAAAATTCATGATACTTGAAATCGGCAGTAACAAAAAAATCATTTCCTGTCCGCATAGCTGCAGGCAACAGGAAACTGCCCGTTCCTCCGCACAGGGCAATGGTTTTGACCGGTTTTCCAAGTAAAGGCGAGTGGCGGATACAGGATGTATGAAAAGTGTTTTTCAGTTTATCAAGAAGATCATGTTCGTCCACCGGATCCGTAAATGTTCCGGTAACCCCTGAACCTGCAAGAGGATATTCATTGTCAAGAGGATAGATATCATAGGCAGGTTCTTCATAGGGATGTGCTTCTACCAGTGCATGTATGATCCGGTTTTGATAAGGGGCAGGAAAAATAGTTTCTGTCCTGACCTCTTTTTCAGCATGACGTTTTCCGGGTTGTCCGGCAAAAGGATGTGTATTCTCGGAACCTCTGAACGTCCCTTCTCCTGTGACATTGAAGCTGCATTCATCATAGTTGCCGATGGTGCCGGCGCCTGCCTGGAAGATCGCTTTTCTGACTTTCTCGAGATAAGCCGGGGGTACATAAGTGACCAATTTCAGTAAAGTACCTTTTTTAGGGGCAAGAATGCGGATGTTTTGCAGTCCGAGCTTTTGAGCCATTCTTGTACTAACCCCTCCTGCAATAGAATCGAAATTGGTATGACCGGCAAAAATAGCAATATCATTGCGAAGGGCAGCAATGACCGTGCGCTCCACAGGATGGTCCCCGGTAAGTTTTTTCAGTCCCCTGAAAATGACAGGGTGGTGAGCAATGATAAGGTTCACCCCCAGATGTACAGCCTCTGATATGACAGCTTCCGTTACATCAATAGTAAGTAGCGCACCGCTGACTTCCATCTCCTTGTTCCCGGTCAGCAAGCCTGAATTATCGTATGATTCCTGATACGAGGGCGGTGCAACCTGATCCAGGTAAGAAACAATTTCTTTCAGTTTTATCATTACAGATTATCCCTTATCTCAAGAAGTAATTTGCGTATCTCCTGCAGGGTACGGACGATCTCAAAATTTTCAACAGTCTCTTCCTTGTTTTCACGCAGTTTCTTTTTGGCTCCTTTCAGGGTCATGCCCCTTTCTTTTACCAGATGAAATATGATATGGAAATTATCAATATCCTTCTTGGTGAAAAGACGATTGCCTTTTTTGTTCTTTTTCGGACGGATGATATCAAATTCTTTTTCCCAGTACCGTATAAGCGAAGTGTTAACATGGAACATTTCCGCTACTTCGCCAATGGAATAATATAAACGTTCTACTTTTTTTTCTTTGTAAGGCACGATCAATCGTTGATAATGAAATACTAAATTATGAAAAATACTTTATATAACCATAAGTTTTTCATTGTTTTCCAAAACAATATAAAAAACCGTTACGGGATGCCAGGTAAATTCTGCCGTTCCAGACAATGGGAGTAGCTTCAAAGGGAGCATTAAAATGATCCAGAAGTCTTAATTTAATATTTCCCTGTTTTTTTTCTATCAGATAAAGATAAAGCCCGTTATAACCGGCAGCAATAAGTTTGTTCCCTACGATCAGGGGAGTAGATATGGATGGACCGGTATATTTTTTGTCGAGAAGGTAAGGCATCGGCCACCTGCTGAGTGAGTCGGGGCCGATATGCAGGGTGTCGGGTTGCAGGCGGTTATGTTGTACCAGATAAAGATGTCCGTCTATGGCAGAAAAAGCAGCCAGCGGAGGATATCCTTCCGGATGATAATAGTCATTGACGGCTGCTGTGCCTATTACTCCGCCTGCCCACGAGGCAACACTGTCATTGCCGGTGGGTTGAAACCACACGACAGCCTTTTCGGGCGATTTTCGCGGATCCAGCTTGAAGATCCCGCCGGGACCGGAAATATATTGTTTCTCGACAGACACAAGGATACAACTGTCATTCGTGACAACGGGCGAGCCGTCCATGTCCGAACCTATGTAAAAATCCCAGTCTATTTTCCGGCTTTTCAGATTATACCGGAATACATGACCCGACCCGGAGGTTATAAATATACCGGATCCCAGATGACTGGGAGAGGATTCTGTTACTACGTTGTATTTATGCCGGATCACATCTTCTTTATTATATAAACGTTCTTCCTGGATAATCCGGGGTTGTATCATACCGTCTCTCAAAGTGGCATGAGCAGGGTCAGGATCAAGGACCGTAAAAAGTGAATTTTCCAGGCCTATATATAAAGTGTCATGCAGCACCAGTGCCGACCCGTCCACATCGCGGCTGTAACTGTCAGTCCATTTACTGTCCAGACGCCACAGCTCTTTCCCCGTTTCGAGAGAGATAGCTCTGAAGCTGGGCACATGAGGTGCATCCAGATAATGTTGGGTGCCCAGACGGCTACCCTGAAAAATAATGTATTGTTGTTCACGATCAAGGGCATGTGGATTATGCCAGAGCGTCCCGGTCCCTTTGACCACGTCGTCAAAAGTATATTGCCAGATCACTTTCCCGTTGGCAGCATCGATCTTTTTCAGGTGATGATCATAAGCTCCCTGAATCAGATAGAGCTTTTTGTTTTCCCGGACCAGAAGAGGCTGTCCTGTCCATCCCGCACCGGCCCATATCCTTTTTCCCAGCTTCCTTGAGATCACCGTTTCTCCTTTCCCCAGATAAAGTTTCCAGATAATATGCAAATTGTCAGGCGCTTCGTTTCCATAATAGTTCCGCCGGTCGTTGCCCAGGAAAGTGCCGACGAGGATTCTGATATCCCTGTCTGAAGAATCCGGTTTTACATAATTTTGAACTGGGCCATTATGTCCATACAGGTTTGAAAAAGGAGTGGATAACAGCCAAAGAAATATTGCTGCCAGGAGCAAAAGAAAGATCCGTCGTATTGAAAGTGGTTCGATTAAGATGTTTTTACAGCTTCGGCACATCATACGGTAAAAAAAAACCGTTCACAGAGAACGGCTCGGGAAAATTTAATTATCTGGTTTGACTAGTCAAGTGACTGTTTAACGTTATTGGTCAGTTTTACCATTTTTTCGTATTCATCGGGGGTCAGATCATTGAAGAAATAATTGATGGGGTTTACATATTTCCCTCTCAGCATCACCCCGTAATGCAGGTGTGGTCCGGTTGATAAGCCGGTGTTCCCGACAAAACCGATCACATCGCCCCGTTTGACATGCTGGCCTTTCTTAACATTGAACCCGTTCAGATGGGCATACAGGGATACATAACCAAAACCGTGGTCGATAAGAATCTCGTTGCCATATCCCCTGCGTGAGCGGACGATCTTCTTAACTACCCCGTCGCCGGTAGCATAAACAGGAGTACCTTTGGGTGCAGAAAAATCAATACCATAATGGAACTTACGGATCTTGTAGATCGGGTGGATACGCCATCCCCATCCGGCAGCTATACGCCGGAGGTTTTTGTTTGAGATAGGCTGAATGGCCGGGATGCAGGAAAGCATTTTTTCCTTATTCCTGGCCAGCCTGATCAACTCATCATACGACTTGCTCTGCACATAAGCCTCTTTGGTGATAATATCCAGCTTCCTGGTGGTGCTTATAATGATATCCGAATTATCATATCCTTCCAGATCGGAGTATTTATTGACACCGCCATAACCGGCCTTTCTTACGGAAGACGGGATAGGATCCGCTTCGAAAATGGTCCGGTAAAGATTGTCATCACGTTGTTGCAGGTCAGCCAATACGGTATTTACCTGCTCCAGTCGTTTATTTAGAAGTTCATACTGTGTTCGCATTTCTGCGATCTCCCTTTTCAGTTTCTTATCCTTGGGTGAATCAACGAAAAGGGATAAAACCCCCAGGTAAATGGCCGCCAGTAAAACGCTGGCAAAAAAGTATATGAAAAACCTGAAGATTTTTTGCCTGAAAGTGTGTTCTATCCGGTCGTACTGAAGTGTTTCCGGATTAAAACGATATTTTGTTTTGCCCATGCAGCAAATAATTTAACAAAATTTGAGTGCAAAATTAGAGAATTAAACTAATTTTACAAACTTTTGAACGATAATTTTAATAAAAAGGTTACATAATTGGCCTGAATTAATTGTAAATTAAAAATATATGACGAGTGAAGAAGTAAGAAAACAATTTTTGGATTATTTCCGTTCGAAGGGTCATGAGATTGTTCCGTCAGCCCCTATGGTCGTAAAGAATGACCCGACCCTGATGTTTACCAATGCGGGAATGAACCAATTTAAAGATATATTTCTGGGCAACCGGAAACCCGCTTATCTACGGGTTGCCAATGCCCAGAAATGCCTGCGGGTGTCAGGAAAACATAATGATCTGGAAGAGGTCGGACATGATACCTATCATCATACCATGTTCGAAATGTTAGGAAACTGGTCTTTTGGAGACTATTTCAAAAAGGAGGCCATTGATATGGCATGGGAATTTCTGACGGTGACAATGAAAATTGATCCGGACCGTTTGTATGCTACGGTTTTTGGAGGAGATGCATCCGACAGACTGGAAAGGGATACGGAATCGGCTGCCTGTTGGATGGAAAAACTGCCGTCTCAACATGTTCTTGACGGTTCGAGGAAGGATAATTTCTGGGAGATGGGGGAGACCGGACCATGCGGGCCCTGTACCGAGATACACATTGATATCAGGGATGAAAAGGAAAGAAAGAAAATACCCGGGCATGAACTGGTAAATAAGGATCATGCCGAGGTGATCGAAATATGGAATCTGGTGTTCATACAATTTAACCGCAAAGAGAACGGAAGCCTCATACCGTTGCCCTCCAGACATGTGGATACGGGCATGGGCTTTGAACGTCTGTGCATGATCATGCAGGGAAAAAGATCTAACTATGATACCGATGTTTTTATGCCATTGATCCTGGAGATCAGTGCCATATCCAATATTCCGTACGGCGACTCGGAGCAAACGGATGTGGCCATGCGGGTGGTGGCTGATCACCTGCGTGCCGTAGCTTTCTCCATTGCCGACGGACAATTGCCTTCCAACAATAAGGCAGGTTATGTGATCCGCAGGATCCTGCGGAGGGCTGTACGCTATGGCTATACTTATCTGAAACAGAATGATCCGTTCATTTACCGGCTGGTACCGGTCCTTGGCAGGATTATGGGCAGAGCCTATCCGGAAATAATACAACAGGAAGAGTTGATCACCCGCGTAATAAGGGAAGAAGAAAGATCTTTTTTACATACCCTTGCAACAGGTATCCAAAGACTGGACTCAGTTATAGCCCGGAACAGCAAAAAAGGGATAACAAAGATTGATGGCAAAGATGCTTTTGAATTGTATGATACCTTCGGGTTTCCTCTTGACCTGACGGCTCTGATCGCCAGGGAAAACGATATGGATATCGACACGGAAGGCTTTGACAGGGAAATGCGGAAACAAAAAGACCGCTCCCGGACAGCGGCAATACAGGATGCCTCCGACTGGGAAAATCTGTTTCCTGCAGACAATACGCTGTTTGTCGGATATGATTCACTGGAGGCCGAAGTGAAGATCACCAAATACCGTAAGGTCAGCCAAAGGAATAAAGTCTATTATCATCTTGTTTTTGATAAGACCCCTTTCTATGCCGAGTCGGGGGGCCAGGTGGGAGACACGGGCCTGCTTGAAAATGACGGTGAAAAGATACCGGTATTGAACACTATTAAAGAAAATGAACTGATCATTCACATTACTGATAAACTGCCAGAACATCCTGAGCATACTTTCAGGGCAGTGGTTAACGGCAGAAAAAGAAAGGCAACAGCCAATAATCATACTGCCACCCATTTGTTGCACTGGGCATTGCGTAAAGTGTTGGGGACTCATGTTGAGCAGAAAGGTTCTCTGGTGCATCCGGATTATCTCCGTTTTGATTTTTCCCATTTCCGGAAAGTGACAGATGAAGAACTGGACCGTGTGGTTACCCTGGTAAATGAAAAAATCAGGGAAAATATCCCGTTGGATGAAAAACGGGATGTTCCACTCCCGGAGGCCCGGCAGATGGGAGCTATGTCACTCTTCGGAGAGAAATATGGCGAGAAGGTACGCGTGATCCGTTTTGGCGACTCGGTGGAGTTGTGCGGAGGTACACACGTGCATGCCACGGGTGAAATAGGGTTGTTCCTGATCGTTTCGGAAAGTGCTGTGGCAGCAGGTATCCGGAGAATAGAGGCCGTTTCCGGGGAAAAAGCCGAAAAAATGGCCCGTGAGAAGATCCGTGTGGTCAATGAACTGAAAGCCCTCCTGAAAGTAAAGGAAGATGTGATTAACCGGGTACGTGAGTTGATGGAGGAAAACCGGTTGGCGGCTACACGCCTGGAAGCTTGTAACCGGGAAAAACTCGGTGTGATCAAAAAAGAACTGTTGGCTGATAATACGGAGGATATTGGGGATATAAAACTGGTAAGTGGTATCCTCAATATCTCATCAAAAATGATGAAAGACCTGGCTTTTATGATGAGAAATGAAGTGCCCGGACTGGCCTTTGTGGCCGGTAGTGTGGCGGATGGAAAACCACTGCTTACCGTGATGCTGGATGACAGGCTGGTAGAGGAAAAAGGACTGGATGCACGGCAGATCATTCGTGAAGCCGCTGTGGAGATACAGGGCGGTGGCGGTGGACAAGCCTTTTATGCTACTGCAGGTGGGAAGAACCCGAAGGGATTAAAACAGGCTGTTGAAAAAGCAGTAGCGAGAATAAAGGAAAAAGTTTCGAAATAGCTGGTGGCCGCCTGGTTCATTCACGTGCAAATCCTTTCATCTCTTCACCTTCGCCATATTGGTAGATCTCGCGGATCAGATGTTCATATTTTTTATAGAGGACCCGGCGTTTGAGCTTCAGGGTAGGGGAGAGCTCGCCGGTATCCGGCGACCATTCGTCGCATACCAGTCTGAAACGTTTGATCTGCTCATGAAAAGCAAGATCTCTGTTGATCTCATTAACTTCCTTCTGATAACGTTCCACTACTTCCGGCATCCGCAACAGGGATTTGTTATCATGGAATTTAATGCCATGGAGATGACACCAACTGTGCAGATACTCAAAATTTGGTGAGATCAGGGCGCTGGCAAACTTTTCATGTTCTCCGACAACCATGAGCTGTTCTATAAAAAGGGATTCCTTGAACTTGTTCTCAATGACCTGCGGGGCAACATATTTTCCACTGGATAGTTTGAATATCTCTTTCTTGCGGTCGGTGATCTTAAGATAAACTTTATCCACCAATACACCGATATCACCTGTGGCAAACCAGCCGTCTTTATCAATTACTTCTTTGGTCATTTCAGGTTTTTTATAATAACCCATCATTACATTGGGTCCTTTTACCATGATCTCACCGTCATCGGCGATCTTTACTTTTGTTTCATTGATCACGGGTCCGACGGTGCCGATCATCACCTGGTCTGTGATCATATTATTTACGGCAATAACGGGAGATGTTTCGGTCAGACCGTAGCCTTCCAGTACCTTAATACCGGCAGCCCAGAATACCGTGGCAATTCTTGGTTGCAAGGCTGCCCCGCCCGATACGATCACTTTGGTATTACCGCCCAGAGCTTCCCGCCATTTCGAATAAACCAGTTTGTCAGCCAGACTGTGTTTGATGTTGTATATCCGGGAGTTCTGATTATGTAGTTTGTATTTCAAAGCCAGGTTCACAGCCCAGAAAAAGATATTCTTCTTTATGCCGGTCAGATCCTTTCCCTTAGCCAGGATCCCGTCATACACTCTTTCAAGCAAACGCGGGACGGTGGTGAAAAGATCAGGCTTTACCTCTTTGATATCGTTGATAATGGTACCCATGCTCTGGGCATAATAGATACTGATGCCTTTATACTGATAATGATAATTGAGCATTCGCTCATAAATATGGCTGATGGGCAAAAAACTCAATGCCTTGGACTCCACGCCGAAAGGATGAACCCCAATCGTATTGACGACATTGGATATCAGATTGTTGTGATTGAGCATAACCCCCTTGGGAAAGCCGGTAGTGCCTGAAGTATAGATCATTGTTAACCAGTCACCGGGCTTGATGCCTTTTTTGATACCTTCCAGCTTTTCCCTGTACTCAGCGGCATGTTCCCTGCCGGTCTCCAGCAGATCCTGCCAGTTCTTTTCCCCTTCAACCTTGTTAAAAGTATAAAGTGCTTCAATACTCTTTATTTTATTGACGAGGGGTTTGATCTTTTTCACCAGTCCCTGGTCTGCCAGAAAGATAAGACGGGGAGCCGCATCCTTCAGGAT
>WFSC01000352.1 GCA_015486185.1 Bacteroidales bacterium
GGGCTTTGCCCCGGGGTTCCGCTTGTACCTCTCCTTGAGGAGAGGTCAAAACTTTCGAAGAAAGTTTTGGGAGAGGTGAAATAAAAAAATTTGGTTTTTGTACCTTTCGGTCAAAATAAACCGAGTGTAATACCTATATGGTTCTGCAATTGGGTTAGTTCGTTTTAGGAAATTTTTTATTTTAGACTAAATTTTTATTGCTATGGAACAGGAAATACTTTTATTACCGGAAATACTTACCGGTCTTTATACCGACTATTATGAACTGACCATGATTCAGGGATATTATCTGGAAGGGAAACAGAAGGAACGGGAGGTCTTCGATTATTTTTTCCGGAAGAATCCTTTTGAAGGGGGCTATGTGATCTTTGCCGGACTTGAGAACCTGCTCCGGTTACTGAAAAATTTCAAATATCCTCCCAAAACTCTGGATTATTTGTCGCAGCAGGGGTTTAAGGATGAGTTTTTAAGATACCTGGAGAATTTCAGTTTCAGAGGGGATATTTTTTCCGTCAGGGAAGGAGAGATCATCTTTCCCAACGAGCCGGTGGTACGGGTGGAAGGAACCATTATGGAAACCCAGGTGGTAGAGACATTGTTGTTGAATATGCTGAATTTTGAATCCCTGATAGCTACCAAGGCTTCACGGATACGGGAGGCTGTAGGTGAGGGGACCATTGTTGCAGACTTTGGAATGCGCAGGGCTCAGGGGGTCGCTTCCCTGCAGGCAGCAAGGGCAGCAGTGATAGGAGGGTTCGACAACACCTCCAATGTAGCGGCAGCCTGTCTTTATGATCTGGAAGCTACCGGAACCATGGCCCATTCCTGGATACAGAGCTTTGAGGATGAATTGACCGCCTTCCGTACCTATGCTGCCTACTATCCCGGACATTGCGTTTTGCTTGTGGATACCTATGATACCCTGAATTCCGGTGTACCCAACGCGATCAGAGTGGGTCAGGAACTGGAGAAAAAGGGAGAGAAACTGCTTGGAATAAGGATCGATTCGGGAGATCTGGCCTACATCAGCAGAAAAGCCCGTAAGATGTTGGATGAAGCAGGACTGGGCTATGTAAAGATACTGGCTTCCAATCAACTGGATGAATGGATCATCCGGAGCCTTGAAGAACAGAAAGCTGCTATTGATATTTTTGGTGTGGGTACCAAACTGGTTACCGGTCATCCGGATGCTGCCCTGGACGGTGTGTATAAGATCTCTGTGGATAATGACCGTCCCGTTATGAAACTGTCGGAAAATATAGAGAAAATGACACTCCCCGGCCGGAAGAATATCCTGCGGTTTACCAATGGCGATGGGAAGTTTGCCGGAGATGCCGTAGTGCTGGAAGAAGAAAACGGACCGTTGGATCAGTTTTACCATCCTCTTTATCCGCAGAAGAAAAAACAGGTAAAGGGGTTTGGTTTTGAAAGATTGCTGATACCGGTCATGAAGGACGGAGAGATCTCGATCCCCCGGACATCCGTGCAGCAGTTGTCAGGCTATGTAAGGCAACGAATGGAAAAACTGGATGACAGTCACAAACGTTTTGAAAACCCGCATATCTATAAGGTGGGGATCAGTGAAAAGTTGCTTCGTCTCAGGGATGAGGTGAGAAACAATATAATGTCAAAATACACTATAAAAAATCCTAAGTTATGAACCGTGCTTTGATGATCATTGATGTACAGAATGATTTTTGCCCGGGAGGGGCCCTGCCTGTGCCGGACGGAGATAAGGTTGTGCCGGTGATCAATACACTCATGGACCGGTTTGACCTGGTCGTGGCTACCCGCGACTGGCATCCGGAGCAGACCGCCCACTTTGAAAAATGGCCGGTGCATTGTGTCCGGAATACGTTCGGGGCTCAGTTCCATCCGGATCTGGATACCTCCGGGATCGACAAGATCATTTCCAAAGGCACAGGAAACAGGGATGACGGGTATTCGGCTTTTGAAACCGAAGAGCTGGATCTGGCCGCTTTTTTACGTCAAAAGGGTATGGATGAGTTGTATTTTACCGGTTTGGCTACCGAATATTGCGTGAAAGCATCGGCGATGGATGCCGTCAGAAAAGGTTTTAAAACCTTTGTGATCACCGATGCCGTGCGGGGCATTGATGTTTACCCGGGCGATATAGACAAAGCCCTGAAAGAAATGGAAA
>WFSC01000353.1 GCA_015486185.1 Bacteroidales bacterium
CTCCTACCCCTGCAAATACGGAAAGCCCGGAATAAGCTTTGGCAATGTTATTTATCAACTCCAGGATAATTACGGTTTTCCCTACGCCAGCACCTCCAAACAAACCGATTTTTCCTCCCTTTGAATAAGGCTCGATCAGATCAATCACTTTTATTCCGGTATATAAAATTTCTTTCTCTGTAGAAAGATTCACAAACTCAGGGGGTTTACGATGTATTGGATACCCTTTGGTTTTATCCAGGGTGCCCAAACCATCAATGGCATTTCCTGTTACATTCATCAACCTGCCATGGACCTGATCTCCAATAGGCATTTGAATGGGAGTTCCCGTTGCGATCACTTCTATTCCCCGTTTCAGACCGTCAGTAGAATCCATAGCGATCGTGCGTACGGTCTTTTCCCCGATTTCCTGTTCAACTTCCAGGACGAGGACAGATCCGTCTTCCCTTTTTATTTCAAGTGCATCATAGATGTTGGGGAGTTGCGAATCATCACCTTCAAATCTTACATCCACAACAGGCCCTATAATCTGGGTTATAATACCTTTGTTTTTTTTGTTTGCCATGAATCTGAACTTTTGTGTTACAAATTTAATATTTTAATTATGCATTGATCAAAACCTGGCTACAGGTTTAATTATTTTGTTCTTGAAATTAGATTTGTAGCCAGATCTTCCAACATTTTTCTTTTGTCAGGTGCTACTCCGGTTTTTTTCAATTCTTCCATTCCCTTGACAAAGTAATCCGATATTATATTTTTGGTTATGTCAGGGATATTTACGGTATCATAGAAATTTCTGATGAAAGATATCTGATGCTGATCATCAGACATACGGTGGTTCAGTGCTGTCAACATAATTTTTTTCTCTTTTTCCGGCAGATGAGCCAGGGTATAAACAAGCAGAAAGGTTTTTTTATAGCTGAGAATATCCCCTCCGATCGTTTTACCAAAAATTTTTGTATCACCGTAGGTATCAAGATAATCATCCTGAATCTGAAAGGCAAGGCCAAGGTATCTCCCGCATGCATATAAATGATCGATCTGTTCCCGGGTGGCACCTGCAATTATACCTCCGATTTTCATTGCTCCGGCCAGTAGAATAGCTGTTTTTAACTCTATCATTCGCAGGTAATCTTCTACAGAGATCTCATCTATGCTTTCGTAATTCATGTCCAGTTGTTGCCCTTCACAAACCTTCAGGGCTGTTTCATTGAAGATCTGAAGCAAATGAAATAGTTTGTCACGGGGTGCTTTAAGTAAATACCGGTAAGCATAAATGGAGAGAGCATCTCCCGAAAGAATCCCGATATTAACATTCCATCGTGTATGAACGGTCGAGTGGTTTCTTCTCAGGGCTGCCTGATCCATAATGTCATCATGGATAAGGGTAAAATTATGGAAAAGTTCAATACTTATAGCAGGAGCCAGTGCCTCTTCGATATCATCCTTAAAGAGATTGGCTGTCATAAGGGTTAGCACGGGGCGTATTCTTTTGCCGCCCAGATTGAGGATATACCGGATAGGTTCGTACAATTCGACAGGGGTATCCGGTATATCCAGATCCTGGATGATCTTGTTTATTCGTTCGGATAATTCATTGAATGTGTACATGTCAAATTTTTAAGCTTGTTCAGCCAGCTTATTATATTATCTTAAGGCTTCTGCCCCTCCTACAATATCAAGTATCTCCTTTGTTATGGCAGCCTGCCTGGCTTTGTTATAATGTAATGTCAGCTCTTTGATCAGTTCATTGGCATTATCTGTAGCCTGATGCATAGCTGTCATTCTGGCTCCGTGTTCAGCCGAGAAAGAATCTAACAATACCTTGTAAAATTGTATTTTCAACGTTTTGGGGATCAGTTCGTTGACCAGTTCATCCCGGTCAGGTTCGAAAATATAATCCAGATTTTTACCCGACTTCCCTTCATGGTTCTTTTCGCCAACAGGCAGGAATGTTTCATGGGTAAGGATATGAACGGCTGCGTTTTTGAACTGGTTATACACAAAATCAATACGGTCATATTTTCCTGAAAGAAAAAGATCGACAAAATGACCGGACAGCTTAACGGCTCCGGCGAAATCGAGTTTATCGAATATTTCTGTATTCTGACCTTCCAGGGGATATCTTTTGGAACGGAGATAATCGGCTCCCTTTTTCCCAATAGCGAAAAAGGATACCTGTTTTTGCTTCCATTGGCTTCCATATTGCGAAACGGCAATATCAAGAGCTTTCATAATGGCGTTATTATTGAAAGCACCACAGAGTCCCCTGTTTGAAGTTACAAGTATCAAAAGTACCTTTTCAGGTGGACGGCTTTGTAATAACGGGTTTTCTATATCATTTTCCAAACCCTCCCGGATACTGTTCATCACCTCTTCCAATTTGTTGGCATAAGGTCTGAGCATAAGGATTTTTTCCTGATTTTTCCTTAGTTTGGCTGCAGCTACCATTTTCATAGCCTGTGTGATCTGTCGTGTTGATTTCACACTGGCAATCCGTGTTCGTATTTCTTTTAGTCCTGCCATAAAGGTAATGAAAAGAGGTTAGTCTTCTTTATATCTGGCTGCCAGATCAACAACAATCTTCTCGAGTTTTTTAGCAATATCATCAGGGAACTCACCTTTCGCCAGAATCTTCAGGATGTCCTTGTGTTTGATTTCCAATAGCTCAAGATATTCAGATTCAAATTCTTTCACTTTGTTTACCGGGACATCCTTCAACAGTCCGTGTGTACCGGCGAAAATGATGGCAACCTGTTTTTCGACGGGTACCGGAGAATACTGATTTTGTTTAAGGATTTCGACATTTTTAGCTCCTTTATCCAGAATGGCCAGGGTAGAAGCATCCAGGTCGGATCCGAATTTGGCAAAAGCTTCCAGCTCGCGGTATTGGGCCTGATCCAGCTTCAGGGTGCCTGCCACTTTTTTCATGGATTTTATCTGTGCGGCGCCTCCAACACGGCTAACGGATATCCCAACGTTAATGGCCGGCCTGATGCCTCCATTGAACAAGTCGGAATCCAGGAAGATCTGACCATCTGTGATCGAAATAACATTTGTTGGTATATAGGCGGACACATCTCCTGCCTGTGTTTCAATAATTGGCAGAGCGGTAAGTGAACCTCCTCCTTTTACCATTTTTTTAATGGAAGGAGGCAGGTCATTCATCTGAGCGGCGATCTCATCCGCTTCGATGATTTTAGCAGCTCTTTCCAGCAGACGGGAGTGAAGATAAAATACGTCTCCCGGATAAGCTTCACGTCCCGGAGGCCGGCGTAACAAAAGGGATACCTCACGATATGAAACAGCTTGTTTTGACAAGTCATCATAAATGATCAGTGCATCTTCTCCCGTATCGCGGAAAAACTCACCGATGGCAGCGCCGGAGAACGGGGCATAGAACTGCAGGGCTGCCGGGTCGGAGGCTGTTGATGACACAATAACGGTATAGTCAAGTGCTCCGTAATCCCCTAGTGTTTTGGCAATATTGGCTACAGTGGATCCCTTTTGACCAATTGCCACATAAATGCAGTAAAGGGGTTTACCATCGAGATAGTTTTGTCGTTGGTTGATGATGGTGTCAATGGCAATAGCTGTCTTGCCGGTCTGTCGGTCTCCGATGATCAATTCCCGTTGTCCGCGTCCTATTGGGATCATAGCATCAATAGCTTTAAGCCCCGTTTGTACCGGCTCATTTACCGGTTGCCTGAAAATTACACCCGGGGCTTTCCGTTCAAAGGGCATTTCATAAAGATCTCCTTTTATTGGGCCTTTGCCGTCCAGCGGCTGTCCCAGGGGATTGATAACCCTGCCCAGCAATGATTTGCCAACCATAATGGAAGAAATACGATGGAGCCTTTTGACTGAATCGCCCTCCCTGATCCCTTCGGAGGGTCCCAGAAGAACAGCACCGACGTTGTCCTCTTCCAGGTTCATCACAATACCCTCTACGCCGTTCTCAAATTCTATAAGTTCATTGGCCTCTACATTGGAAAGCCCGTAAATACGGGCAATACCGTCACCTACCTGGAGAACCGTTCCTACTTCTTCCAATGAGATCTTTGACTGTACACCTTCAAGTTGTTCCTTTAATATTTCCGATACTTCGCTTGGTTTGATTCTGGCCATAATCGTTATCTTTATCTTATTTTATGCTTTTATTTTTTTCTGGTGAGCTCTTTTTTCAGATTCTTCAATGTTGAACGTACACTGGCATCGAACCGGAGGTCTTCAATAGTAAGAATAAACCCCCCGATAATTTCAGGATCTGTTTTTGATGTAAGCTGAATATCTGTATGTAACCTTTCTTTAAGCCGTTTTTTTATTTTTTCAATGATTTCATGATCTACGGGAGTGGTTGTCGTAAGTTCCACATAGGTGATGCCCTGCTCTTTTTTATACAGATCAATAAAATCACGTGCCATATCAGGAAGGAATATTTCCCTGTTATTTTGCAGGATAATGTCCAGGAACTGTCCGGTAAGTGGTTTGATATAAGGATAAAAGGATTTTTTCAGGATATTTTTTTTATCTTCTTTTGATAATACCGGATTATCCAGTAAGGTCTTGAAATCAGGATTATCCTGAATAGCGGAATATATCATGTTTATATCCCGGAAAACCGGTTCCAGCTCGCTGGTATCCTGTGCTGACAGGAAGAGAGCCTTGGCATATCTGACGGCTATTTGGCTGGTATTCATTGATAAATGTCGGTAAAAGTTAGTTTAACTGAATATCATCCAGGTATTTTTCGATAATTTTCCTTTGTTCGGCACCAGAGGCGAGTTTTTCCCGCAGGATTTTCTCTGCGACATCTACCGAAAGTTCAGCCACCTGTTTTTTGATCTCGTCAACAGCCATTGCTTTTTCCTGCCGGATATTCAGCCGTGCTACCTCTATGATCTTACTGGCTTCCTGGGAAGCTTCTTCCTTGGCTTTTTCAAGGATCTGTGTTTTTATCTCCCTGGCTTCTTTCAGGATTTTTTCTTTTTCAAGACGGGCTTCACGGATAATGGCTTCATTATTGGCTTTTAGCTTTTCCATTTCTGCTCTGGCCTTTTCTGCCGTACTGAGTGCTTCGGAAATAGAATCTTCCCTTTCTTTGAGGGAGTTGAGGATGGGTTTCCAGGCATACTTTTTTAAAACGATCAAGAGTAAAGTGAAGGAAACAAGCATCCAGAACAACAATCCTACATTGGGAGTTACGAGTTCCATAATATTCTGTTTTTATTGTACTTAATTTTTTTAGAGATAAGCAAGGCAGTTGAGCCAATCGCCGAACCGCCTTGCACAAGGTTTTCTTACTTCTGGAACAGGATCAGCAGACAGATCACGATAGCAAAGAAAGCGACCCCTTCGATCAGGGCTGCGGAGATGATCATATTCGACCGGATATCTCCTACAGCTTCCGGCTGACGGCTGATAGCTTCCATGGCCTGGCCCCCGATCTGACCAATACCGATACCTGCACCGATAGCGGCCAGTCCGGCACCAAAACCTGCACCCATGAGCCCGAGGGTTGACCCTGCTGCCTGAAGTAAAATCATTAATGGTAACATACGCATAAAATTTAATTGTTATATAATAGAACTAATGAGGTTCTTCCATAGCCAGACCGATATATAAAGCGGAAAGTAAGGTAAATACATAGGCCTGGATAAATGCAACCAGTATTTCAAGAAGTGCCAGAAATACCGTAAAAGGAACACTTACCAGGGATATTCCATATCCTCCCAGCAAGCTCATTTCCCCGAATATAAAGATCAGAACAAAAAAACCGAGTGATACGGTGTGCCCGGCAATGATATTAGCAAAAAGACGAATAACCAGAACGATGTGCTTTATAAACAGACTGAGAAATTCAATAGTTGGTAATAACGGAATGGGGAATTTCAGCCACCAGGGGACGCCCGGTGTATTGAAAATATCAATCCAGAAATATTTGGTAGAACTGAAAATAACCAGGGTAAAAGTAAAAAAAGCCATGACCGTGGGGATGGCAATGTTGCCCATAACATTGGCTCCTCCCGGAGGTATGGGTATCAAACCTAAAAGATTATTAAAAAAAATAAAAAAGAAAAGGGTCAGAAGATAAGGTACATAGCGTTCATATTTTTCTCCGATAGAAGATTTGGCTACCTCGTCACGTATAAAAATGATCAGGGGTTCTAACAGGTTCTGTAAACCGTGGGGTGCCTGATTTTTTCGTGATCTGTAAGAATTTGCTATGGATATAAAAAGCCAAAGCATAAAAATTGCACAAAAAATAAACGCAACGGCAACTTTTGTCAGCGAAAGATCTAATGGCCTGATAATAGTGCCATCCGGCAATTCTTCGATGATCTTACCATGATATTTATCCCCCTGAGAGATTCGGAATCCTTTGTAACTGCTTTGTCCGTGATGAAATTTTGTGCTGAAGAAGATATGAAATCCCTTATCCTTGCTGTAAAGAATAACAGGTAAGGGAATACTGCAGTGAAAATTCTTATAGGTAAAGAGATGCCATTCATATGAGTCAAGGACATGATCCATGATAACTTCCCTGGCATCAAAAGGTTTGGCGGTATGTTTCTGTGTGACGGAACTTTTTTCTTCTTTTTTGCTCTTCGCATTTTCAGGCACCATGGCAGATGACATAACAATTGCCAACAAAGCCAAAAAAATAAAAACAAAGCCGAATCTCTTTCTTTGTTTCACCACCATTAGCTTTTTTTAGTAACGAAGCAAAAATAAAAAAAAAACACTATTAACTACATGATAAGATTTTCTTATTCATTTTTTCCGGCAATAAGAATGGAAGAATATGCAGCAAGGGAATATCCGGCATACAGGATCAGAACATATGCCAGAAAAAGAACATTATCCTTTTTAACCAGAATCAGGTATAAAAGGATAAAAATAAACAATAAGAAAAATTTAATTGAAGTAAGCAGAATAAAGCGGTTGATAAAAAGAGCTGACCTGTTTTTGCCTTGTCTGGTCACCAGAAATGCAAAACCGAGATACAGGATAAGAAAAAAAAAGAGCAGGGCGGGGAAAGCTGGAAGGTATAGCTGCGTGAATGCCTGATGGATGACAAAGGCGACAATTATGAAAATCAATGTAATGATACCAATGCGGAACAGGGCTGATTTATATGTTGCCATGGGTATTATTTTAAAAAATCCTTTATAGCTACATAAATAGCCAATCCTACGGCAATGAGTGATAAGATTAAAGTGAATACGGGAAAAGAAAGGTTCAGCTTCTGGTCCAGTTTCCAACCCCCGAAGACACCCAGGAAAATGATAACACCCATCTCAAGGGCCATACTGGAGTATTTAACGTAATTGTCAAGCTGTTTTTTGGCTTTCCGGTACGGCTTTTGATTTGTTTTTTCCTTCTTGTTGGTAGGCTGCTGAGCTTCTGTCATCACTCATATTACAATTTCCTGTAAATTTTGATCCGGGTTCAATAGCTAATTTATTGGTCATTATATCTCCATTGATAAGGGCCGTTTTCCTGAGAGAAAGTAGTTCGGATACGGTTATCTTCCCTTCGATGGAACCAAAAACCTCTGCATTTTTGCAGGTGATCTCGCCTTTTACTTTACCGGTTTCTCCAATTACCAGTTTTCCTTTGGTAATAATATTGCCTGTCAGGCTTCCCTCAATTCTTATTCCTTCTTTGGAATTAATATCTCCGGTAATTTCTGTGCCTGCAGTGATAAAGTTGACAATCACATTGTTGCCGTCTGTTCCGTTATATTTACCCATTTTTATATTTTTTTTCTGTTTATGCTTGGTTTATTTGTCTAAATATTAAAGGTATAAAGGTAGAAAAAACCCCCATGATTTACAATCTCCTGGATTATTTTCTGTTTTTCCCATCATATGCCCACTTCAGATAAAGAGAACCCCATGTAAATCCGCCACCAAAAGCAGCAAGGATCAAATTGTCCCCCTTTTTCAGCTTATCTTCCCATTCATAAAGACAAAGAGGGATAGTTGCAGTAGTGGTATTCCCATAATTTTGAATATTGATCATCACCTTTTCCCTGGGTAATCCCATTCTTTTAGCGGTGGCTTCAATGATCCTCATATTGGCCTGATGAGGAACCAGCCAGTCAAGGGTTTCCGGTGTAAGATCATGTTTTTTCATCATTTCGACCGACACATCCGCCATACGGGATACAGCAAATTTAAATACTACTTTTCCATCCTGATAAACAAAATGTTCACGGTTTTCGACCGTTTCATGGGAAGGAGGCCTAAGTGAACCTCCTGCTTTCATATACAGGTATTTCCTCCCGGATCCGTCCACGTGGAAAATGTGATCCATAACACCCACTTCTTCTTCGGTTGGCTCAAGCAGGACGGCAGCAGCGGCATCGCCAAAAAGAGGACAGGTAGTACGGTCGGTATAATCGGTAATGGCAGACATTTTATCGGCACCGACTACCACCACTTTTTTATATTTTCCGGATTCAACAAATTCAGCTGCTGTCTGCAAGGTAAAAAGAAAACCGGAACAAGCTGCGTTGACATCATAACCCCAGGCATTTTTTATGCCTACCTTATCACAAATAATGTTTGATGTCGCAGGGAATAACCGGTCGGGGGTAACGGTAGCGCATAATAACATATCTACATCGTCAGGGGAAGTTCCTGTTTTTTCCAGTAACCCCCTGACAGCCCGTGCTCCCATATAGGAAGTGCCATGTTCTCCCTTCAATATTCTTCTTTCCTTGATCCCGATACGTTGCATGATCCATTCGTCGGAAGTGTCAACCATTGTGGCAAGTTCATCATTGGTGAGCCTGTATCCAGGTACCCAGGCGTGAACACCTGTAATTGCAGCATGAAGTTTTCTCATTTTACTTAAAAGCTTTAATGATCTTATCAGTTAGCTGTACCCTGACGATTTCCAGGGTTTGTAATAACATATTTTTTATGGCCGTTTTATTGGAGATACCATGGGCAATGATAACGTTTCCGTTTATGCCCAGAACAGGTGTGCCTCCATAATTTTCAAAATTGAAACGATCCAGAAAATCATCCCGGATATTTCTGGCCCGGGCAATGGAATAAATGGCCTCGGCTTCTTTTAATACTATGTTTCCGACGAAACCGTCACAAACAACTACATCTGCCTTATCTGTGGTAAAAAATTCATTGCTTTCGATATTTCCTACAAATTGATACCGTTGTGTGTCTTTCATCAGCTCATAAGCTGACTTGGTTGCCAAATTCCCTTTACCTGGTTCGGCGCCGATGTTCAGAAGGGCTACGCGTGGGTTGGTAATTTTATAAACGTACTCTGCATACAATGACCCCAGCAAACCGTATTGAAAAAGAACGTCCGGTTTGGAATCCGGGGTGATGCCCACATCCAGAATCACAGTTTGATCTGTGTGTGTGTTAGGAAGGGTGGCGGCAATAGTTGGCCGGATCACGCCGGGAATGGTTTTAACGGTCATGGTAGTTCCTACCAGCATAGCCCCCGTGTTGCCGGCACTTGCAAAAGCATCGATCTTTTTTTGTTCAAGGAGATGAAAACCCATGACAATACTGGATCCTTGTTTTTTGCTATATGCCCTGGTAGGATGATCCCCCATCTCAATTACTTCCGGAGCATGAACAATTTCCGTGTTTTCCTTTAGTAAAGGATATTGCTGCAGTTGGTCACAGATCCGGCCTTTCTCTCCGATCAACACGACCTGTACATCTTGCGGAAGGGAATGAAGAGCCAGTTCGGCTCCTGCCAGTATAGCTCCCGGGGCATAATCCCCACCCATTACATCAAGTCCTAAACGGATCATAAGTTGATAAAAAAATTAAGCGGTAGCTTCTTTTTCAATTACCTGTTTTCCTCTATAGTAGCCGCACTCGGGACATACATGATGATACTGCACGGCTGCACCACAGTTTGGACAGGTCATTACCGTAGGAATGGCAGCTTTGTAATGGGTCCTTCTTTTATTTCTTCTTTGTTTTGATGTCTTGCGTTTTGGATGTGCCATAATACTTTAATTTATATTCTTAAGAATTCCTTTTAATGCCGACCATCGTTCGTCAATGGCCTGTATCTTTTTTTTACTTTCGGATAATTCATTTAGTTTTTCCAGCATAAGAGGGTTACATGTTGGATTCCCATTTTTATCAAGCGGATGTACTTTGCGTATTGGTAAGGACAGGTGAATATATTCGTAAATATATTGACTGACATTCAAAAAATAATCATCCTCGGGAATGATCAGGGTATTGGCCGATTCTTCATGTCTTGTTGAGCCGAATTTTACATACAGTGTATCTGTATAAGTTAACGGTAAATCAAACATTTCAAGACAACGGTCACAAGGTACCCGCACCTTTCCTTTGATGAAAAAATCAAATGTCAGTAAACGTGAGGTTTTGTGCAGAACAATCTCAATATGAAACTGGCCTTCTTTGATCTCGGATTCAGGGAAATTTTCAAAGAACGAAGCATCTATTTCGAAATCAAAGTTATGATCACCTTCTTTTAATCCTTTAAAGGGAATTCTGAACCTATCCTCATACCTCACACTCATCCCCTAAAAATATTTCGTGCAAAAGTAGAAATTAATATTAGAACAAAAAAAATTTATTCTATAAACATATGTTGATAGAATGAATGTGAATGGAATATAGAATTACATGATCTAACCGCCTGGTGGTAAAAATCGAAAGAATTAAAAAATCATAATCTTTTCAGACCAGCTACTGTCCCTGGTCTGAAGAAGCAGAAGATAAAGCCCTGCTGACAGAGATTCTGATCCTTTCCTTCGAACAGGTATAGTGTACTCATTTTTCCCGGATGTGGCCCGGAAGGTGTCTGTATAATAAACGGTACCATTTGTCCCGATCAATTTTATTCGTAATGCCTGAGCCGATCGTAGCGAAAAAGTGAGATAAATATTGGAATTTGCAGGATTCGGGAAAACCTTAAAATTTTTCCGAGCCTGACGGAGATTTGAAACCGTTGCCGGAATATCCGGCGGGGTTAGTTTTTTTGTTGTAAAAAGCTGGTAGGCTCCGGGTTCAAGTGTCAGACTATGATCCGAAGAGGAAAGAATCAGGGAATCTCCGGTAAAATATTCATACCAGGTGCCCGGAGCCGGGAAAGTGACGGATGTTGTTTGTTCTGTTACATCGAAGTTTCCCACAACCAGTACATCCATGCTGGTATCCCGGATAGATATGGTTTTTACAGCCGATGAAGTATTCAGGGAAAAATCAGAGCTTTCAAATGCCGGTTGATGTTTTTTTAAGCTTATCAAGGAACCCATGATTTGATAGAGCTTTCTCCTCCTTAGATCGTTGTAGTAATCCCATCTGACAGGCTTGTCTCCGGTACGTCCGTTATATTCTATAGAATAATCGTAACCCAGTTCTTCAAACTGCCAAATCATTTTAGGTCCGGGAACCGTGAAGAAAAAAGCTGATGCCAGCTCTATGCGCTGTAAAGCAGTTGACAGATCCCGGATATTATAGCTCCCCGAAGCATTTCCATAGGTCAGGTTCTTATACATAAGCCTTTCTTCATCATGGCTTTCCATATATCCTACAACATTCGGATTATCCCATCCTCTGTTTTTCCAGGATATCCAACTGAAATCCCAGCCTCCGCAAGGACCGGAAGGATATCCCATGGTTGCCTGCCCATACTGACAGTTAAGGTTCCCCCACAGTAATAATCCATAATCGGCCAGTTCTTTTTCTTCACTGTTTTCCGTAAAATGTTCCAGAATAAGAATGGCATTATTTTTAACTTCCCGGATAGAATCGGCATAACCTTCCAGGATCTGTATGCGGGAAGAATCATATTTCCATCCGTCTCCCGGCGTATTGGTGAATCCTTTGGTGAAATCAAAACGGTAACCGTCCATATGGTATTCATTGATCCAGTACCGGGTTACCCTGGTCACGAACTTTTTTGTGGCGGGACTTTCGTGATTGAAGTCATATCCCCAGTTGTAGGCTGGATTGGGAGAGGTTGTGTTGTACCAGGGGTTTTCAGGGGAGGGCTCACCCCATTGTCCGGCTTCCGGATCAAAATATAACATAACCAACGGACATTGTCCCATGGAATGGTTCAGAACGATGTCCTGAATAACAGCAATACCCATGGCGTGGCAGGTGTCCACGAAAGCCTTAAGATCATTTTTGGGTCCATAATATTTGTCGGGGGCAAAATAATAGTCAGGATTATACCCCCAACTGTCATTGCCTTCAAATTCATTGATAGGCATCAGTTCAATAGCGTTGATACCGAGCCTTTTCAGATATCCCAGGGTGTCTGCGAGAGAGCGGTAGGTATGCTTTGCCGTAAAATCACGGATCAGCAGTTCATAAACAACAAGGTCTTCGGTTTTGGGAGGCTGAAAGTCGTTATGTTTCCACGGATAAGGAGGTTGAGCTGTCTGTAAAACTGAAACGATCCCTTCGGTTTTTCCTTTGGGGTAAGGTTTCAATCCCGGATAGACCCATATCGGAATCCATTGGTCATTCCACGGGTCCAGAATCTTATCTGCATAGGGATCCCCGATACGAATAGTACCATCTACCAGATACTGGAATGCATATTCCTGTAAAGGGAGTAAATGGTTGATGCGTATCCAGTAACGGTTGCCGTCGGGAGTACGTTTCATATAACTGCTGTCTGAGGGAAGCCAGTTATTGAAATCCCCTATAGCAAAGGCATATTTTTTATAAGGTGCAAAAAGGCATAACACAACGGAAGTATCATTGATATAATTTATGCCATCAATAATGCCATCCGGAAGTGTTGCTGTTGTGACCGGGGGACGGACATAAAAATAAAAGGAGTCGGTTACCGAACCGGTGGAATCATAGGCAATAAAATAAGCCATGTGGCTTCCGGTTTGTGTGACGATCAAATTTGTGTCGATCTCGTTAGTCGTTGTAACGGTAACATAGGTCTTATCAAAATACAGACTCATGCTGTCGGCTTTGGTGGATGTTGCCTTCATATGCAATGTGTCGCCGGGCTTAAGTATTAATTGTGATGTTTCGGGTATAAGAATACTGATGTTCAAACCCTCCGGAAAGACATCCACAAACAGGTCATTGGTTTGTTTGGTAGCATCTGCACTACGGAATACAAAAGCCATTTTCATAATGGAATCCGTTGCATTTACATTGTAAAAAGTACGGATATCCGGTGTAATGTCGAGTTCATAGGTGTAATTTCCAAGATAGGAGAGGTGGGGTTGGGTAGAATTGTTGCCCCACGTGCCGATAACATGTTGCCATCCGTCAACTCCTTTTAGAATTACTCCCGTATGTGTATAAATGTCTCCCGTATAATTCTTTAACGCACCTGTAACCTTATCGGAATGAAAATAGACCTTGACGCTTTTCGTATCAACAGGAACGTCCGGATCGGTGGTGATGATCTGTGCCCGGCTGAGAACAGGTATCAGGATCAATAGAATGATGATCAATAAACTTTTACTGAGATATATCCGTTTCATTTTTTTGTTTTTAATGCAATTCAAGAATCAGGGGTGTCTTTGGCGGTACCAGCAGAACAGGTTTGAGGGCATAGTCCTTTTGATCATAAATATTTCTGCCGGCAGAAAAATTTCCGGTCATTTCGGCAAAGCGGTCAGTCTTCAATTTTACAACTTTATTGTTTTTATTAAGAACAACCATAACTGTTTTATTTTTGTATATCCGGAAATAAACATAGACTCCGTTTTCGGGAACAAAATGAATGAGTTGTCCATAATGGATGACAGGATTGTTTTTTCTCCAGTTGACCAGGGTTCGTAGTTCATTTTGTGTGGTTTCTGCTTCGGGCGACAGGTTCTTTCCGGTAAAAGCATTTATGGAATCGCCCTGCCAGCCACCGGGGAAATCTTTTCGTATGTATCCGTGCCCATCCCCTTCGGGGTGGGTCAGAAGGATTTCCGTGCCATAAAAGATCTGAGGAATACCCCTTGTTGTCAGAATGAAAGCAAGTCCGAGACGGAACAGGCTAAGGCTCGTATCTACCTGCATAAAAAAACGGCTCATATCGTGATTATCCGGAAAGACGACGAGTTGTTGTGGATCAGGATAGAGAAAATCCAGGGCCAGAATGTTGTATAAACGGATCCATCCGGTGTTCCAGGCGTCTTTTTCAGTCAGACTTTGTATAAGAGCATGTTGCAAGGGGAAATCCATTAAAGAAGGCAGTCCCGGTTTATATCCGTCTCTGTTAAACTGGCCACATTGCCAGTAAGAAACAATGGCTGGTTGAAAATTCCATTCTTCTCCGACAATGGTAAAACGGGGATATTCTTCCCGGATCCTTTGGTTCCAGCGGGCCATAAAATATTTATCCGGATAGGGATAGGTGTCCATTCGTATGCCTGCCAAATGGGCGTATTCGATCCACCAGATACTGTTTTGTATCAGATAAGTTGCCAGAAACGGGTTGTTCTGGTTCAGGTCCGGCATAGAGGGCACGAACCATCCGTTGGTGAGTCTTCTTTTATCATAAACGGAGGCATGGGGATCCATTTGTGCTGAATGAATATGGTTGGTGATAAAAAAATCCGGATAATTATGGATCCAGTCGGATGACGGAAGGTCTTTCATCCACCAGTGTCCCGACCCGCAATGATTAAATACCATGTCCATTATCAGCTTGATTCCATTTTTCTGACACTGTTTCCCAAGGGTACTGTATAATGGATTTGATCCGAGGCGTGGGTCCACTTTGTAAAAATCGGTGATGGCATATCCATGATAGGATTGTTCGGGTTGGTTGTTTTCAAGCACGGGCGTTGTCCATAAAGCGGTGAAACCCATATCCCTGATATAATCCAAATGATCAAGGATCCCCTTGATATCCCCACCGTGTCTTCCGTAAGGATCTTTCCGGTCTGCCCCTTCTTTCATTCCCTTAACTGCATCATTTCCCGTATTTCCGTTGGCAAAACGGTCGGGCATCAGAAGATAGATCACGTCAGAACTGTTAAAACCTTGTCGTAATGCCGATCCTTTTCCCCGTTTTTTTAATTCATAAGGGTAAGTAAAAAACAGTTTATCCTCATTAAAGAATTTGATATCAAAGGAACAAGGTTGAATGTCCGGTTTAATGGTCAGATTGATGAACAGATAGTTTGGGTTGTCAGTTAAAGATATGGAATCCAGTGTTATTTCCTTTACGGAAGATAAGACTACCCGTGAACTGGCAATATCCTTTCCGTGTACGAGGATCTGTAACCCCGGATTTTTCAGACCCGTCCACCAGAAGGGAGGTTCGACATGGTCTGGTGGTGTTTGTGCTTTTCCCGGAAGAAAAAAGAAAAACAGGAATATTATTTGAAGATATCTGGCCATGGAAAATTTATTTAATGTCATAATGATCTGTCATAAAATTCATGGCGTTTATGACATGTCCGCTGAAATCAAAAAATGTATTGCAGTCCCAGGCAGATCCCTGACCACCAGAAGTCATCATCCCAGACGTGATCCACTCGGGTTCCCAGTAAAATATTCCTTTTCCTCCGCCTTCCACAATCTCTCGGGTCAGGTTAACGAGGTAATGATATTGTCCGAGGCGATTGGCCGGAAAATCAGGCAACAACTTGTCGGTTGCAATAATATTTGAAAGATTATCGGCATTGAGAGTTGTCCAGGGATAGGCTGTCTCCATGATCATAACTTCCTTGTTATATTTACTGCGCAACTGTTCAATGTAATTACTGATATTTGACAAAGGAACTGTTGACCATATATAATAATAGGAGAAGCCGATGATATCATAATCTTTTAATCCTTCTTCTCTGAGGCCCTTAAACCAGTTTATGGTGTTTTCGGGTTGAGCTATATGAAGGATCACTTTCGGTTGAACGGAACTTTCATTTCCGGCATCCCGGATTGCCTGGATAGCCGCATTCATAAGGTAGATAAAATCCCTGGTATGTTGCCAGCGGTCTCCCTTTGGCAACAGAAAACCGGGATTGATCTCGTTTCCGGGCTGAATATATTCGGGCATCAAGCCTTCTTTATCAAGTCGTTTCAATGTATAATAGGTGTATTGATACAGACTGTCACGGAGGGTTTTAAGATCCAGACCATCCCAGGCTTCCGGAATGATCTGTTTCCCGGGGTCGGCCCAGGTATCTGAATAATGGAAATCGAGACAAACTTGCATACCAAGTTGTTTGACCCTGGAAATAGCCCGTTTTACATCATAAAAATCGCTATACATTTGTTTTCCTTCCTGGCCATAAACCTTGCGGGTCCATTCCGGATGATGAAACAGCCGGAAGCGTATAACATTGGCTCCGTATTTTTGGAAAATAAGATAGGGGTCGGTAATTTTTCCGGAATCTGAAAAAACGCCGTTATGGTCGAGAATTTGATTGGTGAAAGAAAGATCAGCTCCCATAACAAATTGTCCGGGATTGTAATAGAATCTTTGGGGTTCCTGGCATTGGTTTTTTTCACATCCGCATAAAATAATTCCTAAAATAAATGTCAGAGAGAAAAGGCGCATCATAAATGTTTTGAATGTATGCAGGTAATTTAGGGAAAAATATTCAAAAAAGAAAAGTGGTTAACCCGCAGGTTAACCACTTTTCTAAAACATCAATTTTAATTTTTCACAATCCTGTAAGTATAGATAGGACCGCTCAAATCCAGGGTGATCGTATAGTTTCCATCTGCTGCTACCGGAATGTTGGCACCGCCGGCATCCAGCTTGCGGTCTCCGCCATCGTCTCCGTAGTTCAGGTCCCAACTGTCATTAGCCCTGAATTTGATCTCTCCCGCAACCAGGTCAAGAGTTACCGTCCAGACATTTTTGATTTTATCATAGGTCATATTTACATCTTCGCTCCAGTCATAGGGTGGTACGGATGAACCAATAACTCCCCATTGTGTATTGAGGTAAGTGTAGGTAGCTGCATTAAGATCTGCAACGAAATGGAAATAACCAGGGCCACCAGGGACCTTTATATTATTTCCGCCCCAGTCACCTATTTGCAATGTACCTGACATACCGGACGTATCCGGATCTCCGATGGTGTTATCCTGTTCCCAGGCCGGCACCTTCAGAAGTTTTAATTCGGTAGTATCCTCGCTGAACCATAGATATCCTTCATAAACTCCATTATCCTTAACGGAGTAAATAACCGTTTTTTCATTGGTTGGATCCCATTCGCTCCAGTCCGGATTCCAGTCGTCCTGGTAACTGCCCGGTACATACAGCTTCGGATAATTGATAATTTGTTCATAAGGAGTGATGTTCAGCGAAACAGGATCAGAGTAAAGAGTATCTACATCTTTATGGATACCTGCACTAACCCTTACCTGAACATTGGCTGCTTCACCAGGAAAAGCATTAAGTTGTAACAGGGCGTTATTGACTTTTCCTTGTGCGATTTTAATACTTGTTGTATTGGTAATTGCTAAAATGGCCGGATTGGCAAAGTTATCCTGGGCCAGGTCAATTTCCAGTGTGTAGGAGACGGCTGCCTGAAATCCGAAATCTGCCGGACTCCAGGAGAAAGTTGTCATAACATCCCCTGCAGTTGAATCGGTCAGGACATAACTGCTTCCGTCGGCAGGGGCCGTGATTTGTGGCGGGCCGTACACCCCGACAACCGGTTCCCGTGCTTCCTTTTCACACGATGCCAGCAAGGCAAGACCGGAAAGCAGAACTAAAAACTGATATATTCTTGTTTTTTTCATCATTGTATGTTTTTACAGTTAAAAAATTAGTACCCCGGATTCTGGGTGAGGTTTGGATTAGCTCCCATGTCAGAGGCAGGTATCGGATAGAGGTCATATTTGCTATCCGTGGATTTTCCTTCTTTTATCCCACCTTTCCAGGCCCATACATAATCCGAATTACTGAATTTTCCGAAACGTATCAGGTCTGTACGTCTGTATCCTTCCCAGTACAGTTCCCTGGCTCTTTCATCGAGGATAAAATCCAGTGTGAGATCATCGGAAGTGATATCTGCGGAATTATCCCCATAAGCTCTTTCACGTAATGCATTTACATACCCAAGAGCAGTCCCGGGGTCTCCGCCTGAACCACCACGCAATACAGCTTCTGCGTACATCAGATAGGCATCGGCCAGTCGAAACAATGGGAAATCCGTGTCGGGAAAAGTAAGATCTTTCCCTGTGGCTCCCGTCGAGGTTATGTTTTTGAATTTAGTCATGGCATAACCGTCGGTGAATTCAAACATATCATTGATCTCCAGTGATTGTCCGTCAGTATAAAACATCCCCCGGCTGTCAGTGGCATATTTTTCTATGGTGTAGGTGTAATCAGGGATACCCAGTTTCAGGGATATTTTATATTTTCCTGCTTCCGGTATGGAAATGTTGGATCCTCCTTCTTCAAGAATACCATCAGCACCATTATCCCCGTAGTTCAGATCCCAACTGTCATTGGC
>WFSC01000354.1 GCA_015486185.1 Bacteroidales bacterium
ACCAAATAATATTGTCATGGAAGAGCTTTTCTACAGATATAATCCCCACTGGGAAAAGGAAGGGTTAAACCAAAAATATATTGAGCGGCCCCATATATTGAAAACACTCATCAGACAACTTGAAAACAACCAGGTAATCTTTATAAGCGGTCTGCGTCGGATAGGGAAGACAACGCTCATACGTATGCTGATCGAGTATTTGGTCCACAAGAAAAATGTACCGGCAGAGCATATTTTTTACATCTCTCTTGACAACTACCTGATAAGAGAAAAAAATCTTCCTGAAATAACAGATAAGTACCGCCAGATCATGGAATTGGAACACAACCAGTTTGTATATTTTTTTCTGGACGAAATAACTTTTTTAAAAGACCATGAGATCCAATTGAAAAATCTCTATGACATGGGATACTGTAAGATCTTTGCTAGTGCCTCCAACACCTCGTTGATGAAGAGTAAAAAAACATACCTTACCGGAAGAAGCCGCATCATTGAGATTCCTCCGCTCGATTTTGATGAATATCTGTTATTCAAAGGACTTACTATTAAAAGATCTGATAATCATCTCAAGGAAAAATACTTCACGGATTTTTTGAGAAGTGGTGGTATTCCTGAATATGTTCTAACAGGAGATGCAACTTATATCCAGGACCTGGTGGATGATGTCATACATAAAGATATTGTTGCACAATATCGGTTAAGAAACCCAAAAGTTTTGCGGGATCTGTTCCTGTTATTAATGGAAAGAGCAGGGAAACAATTCAGCATAAATAAGATGGCATCTATAATAGGTATCTCTACAGAAAGGGCCAGTCTATATCTGGAGTATTTTTCGGATACTTATCTGGTTTATCTTATGTCGAGGCATGGCAAAACCAACGAACGGCTTCTTTCTCCAAAAAAGATCTATGCTTCCGACCTGGGCATACGCAATCTTTTCACGGATTTTAGGGATATTGGTGCTTTGTTTGAAAATTATGTTTTTCTTAAGATCAGGAAACTAAATCCTTGTTATCTTTATGAGGATCGTACCGAGATAGATTTTGTGATCGGTAAGGACATACTAATCGAGGCCAAATACATGAATGCGGAAATGAATGAAAAACAAAAAGACCTTTTTCACCGATACCCGGCCCGGAAAAAATTCGTCGTCCGGAACTACCGGGATATAGAGGAGATGATAAAGGTACTGCAAACAAAAACCCCTGCCTAAGCAGGGGTATAGGACACAATGTCCTTCGGCATATAGCCTTATTGTGATAAGATGTAATTTGGTAGTGCTAAAATAAGGAATATCTGTTAAAACCAAAAATATTAACTAAAAAATTTACTTATCATGAAAACCATTCTTGGTCTTGATCTGGGAGTGAACAGCCTCGGATGGGCTGTAATATCTCCGGATGAACACAGGATCATCGATACGGGAGTTAGGATCTTTCCGGCCGGTATCAACGAGAAAAACCTCGGACAAGGCGAAAGAGAGTTGTCAAAAAACACAACAAGCGAAAAAAGGTTATATAATATAGTAGTTGTGGTTTAATGTGAGTTAGAAATAAAAAAACGCATACCCCTTTTGCCTTGGAAAGCAATCTTTATATCATTTTAGCCCTCCGGGCTGTATATGTGTGGGGATCCTAAATCAGCCACAAAATGTCGCTCGCTATTGTCAAAAAGTCCTTCCGGGACTTTTGATATGTAAATGCATATTTTACATGTGTAAGAAAATGCGAGTATCCCGTGATATTCCATAAATACAGTAGCATATACACATTGCATAAATTCCTGTTTATATTTATTTTTGCATATATCAAAGTGTATGCAGCAGATCGGAAAAATTTTGGTCATTACGGGTATTCTCCTGGTCATTGCCGGGATTGTCATCTGGCTCCTGGCCGGAAAACTGGGTTGGTTCGGTCATTTGCCGGGTGATATCCGGATCAGAAAAGAAAATTTTGCCTTCTACTTTCCTTTAACATCCATGCTACTGGTTAGCGCTGTTTTAAGCTTTCTGATATGGCTGATTGGAAAAATTTTCAGGTAAAGCACGTCATTAATTCCATACAGTTCGTATTTTAAAAAATAGTTTTACTTAATTTGTTGCTGAATAAACCATGCCGCATGATCATCCGTCAGATCAAGTTTACAGGAAGCAGTCCTTCCCTCTCGCTCTGTCCGGCACCTGACTTTCCGGAATATGCTTTCACGGGACGGTCAAATGTGGGCAAATCTTCCCTGATCAATATGCTCTGCCAGCGTAAAAACCTGGCACGCATCTCCTCCACACCCGGAAAGACCCGGTTAATCAATCATTTTCTGATCAATGATGAATGGTACCTGGCCGATCTACCCGGGTATGGTTATGCCCGGGCAGGCAAGAAGCAGATCAGCCTGTGGAAACAACTGGTTACGGATTATGTGCTGCATCGTAAAAATCTGATGTCTTTGTCCCTTCTCATCGACATACGCCATCCTGACCTGGAAAACGACCGTAAATTTATGGATTTTCTGGGAGAGCATCAGGTACCTTTTATCATTGTTTTTACAAAATCTGATAAGTTATCTGCCGGTCAACTATATAAGAACAAACAGATCTTCATCCAAAAAACCCTGGAACGCTGGGAATCCGTTCCGGAATTATTTTTCACTTCGGCCCGCTCCGGAGAAGGGCGGGAAGATATTCTCCACTACATCGAAAAAACAAATTCATTGTTCAAAAAGCGTTAAAAAAATTTCCTGTCAAATCAATCGTTTATTTTAATTTTGCCATGTTGCTTCAAAAACAAAAAAACTAAAAGATGTCCGGTAACACCCCCTTAAAGTTTTTTTCAGGACGGGCCACAAGGTACCTGGCTGAAAAAATTGCCAAAAGCCTTGGCACGGAACTTGGAAAAAGTTCCGTACAACTATTCAGTGACGGAGAATTCCAGCCCTCTTTTGAAGAATCTGTCAGAGGTTGCAGTGTGTTTATCATCCAATCCACTTTCCCCCCGGCAGAAAATCTTTTGGAGTTATTACTGATGATCGATGCCGCCAAAAGGGCCTCTGCCTATAAAGTAGTGGCTGTGATGCCCTATTTCGGATTAGCCCGGCAGGACCGCAAAGACAAGCCCCGGGTCAGTATAGGGGCAAAGCTGGTAGCCGATCTGCTTTCTGCTGCCGGAGCCGACAGGATCATGACCATGGATCTGCATGCCGATCAGATACAGGGATTTTTCGATGTACCGGTTGACCACATCTTTGCCTCTTCACTGTTTGTCCCTTATATAAAAAATCTGAATCTGGAAAATCTGGTGGTAGCCTCACCGGACATGGGAGGAACAAAAAGGGCCAATGCCTATTCACGTTTCCTCAACGCTGAAATGGTCATTTGTTATAAACAAAGGAAAAAAGCCAATGTGGTGGGAGAAATGACGGTTATCGGCGATGTGAAAGGGAAAAATGTTGTTATCCTCGATGACATGGTCGATACGGCCGGTACCCTGACCAAGGCGGCTAATATGATGAAAGAACAGGGGGCTTTATCTATCCGGGCCTGTGCCACCCATCCCATCCTTTCCGGAAATTCCTATGAGAACATTGAAAATTCCGCTCTTACCGAACTGGTTGTAACCGACTCTATTCCATTGAAAAAACAGAGCCCCAAGATCCATGTTATCTCCGTTGCCGAGTTGCTGGCCGACATTATTCAGAAAGTTTATAATTATCAATCTATCAGTACACGGTTCTTGCAATAAACCGGCTCCGAACATTCCCGGAGAAATATTACGGTAATTGCACAAATAACAAATTACAAACAACAAAGAAAGCTTAAAGGCTAAAATCCAAAGGCTAAAGCTCAAAAAAACAAGTAAAAAGAGTTGCAAGTTCCTGGTTCCTGGGTGCTGGTATTACCCCAATTACCTCTAAACTTATCAACCTATCAACTTATCAACTTGTAAACTCATCATCTTCCTCAATCTTAAATCGTTAATCCTTATTCGATATTCTTCACTCCCCTACGTTGTATTTTACCGGACTCTCTGTGGCCTCTGTGCCTTCTTTGCGCGCTCTGTGGTTAGATAATTACAAACCAAGATAATAAACCACGAAGTCCACAAAGAATGCCCAAAGCACGCGGAGGCTCCCAGGTTCCCAATTTTCCATTCTTCCAACATTCCATTTTCCTTCCCCCTTTTATCTTTTTCCTTTTGTCTTTTATCTTTTTCCTTTTGTCTTTTATCTTTTTCCTTTTGTCTTTTATCTTTTTTTCTCCCTCCCTTCCCCTCGATACAACCCTCGCTGCACTCGGTCCACTCGGGGACCGGTCGG
>WFSC01000355.1 GCA_015486185.1 Bacteroidales bacterium
GATTATCTGAAACCGGAAATAGAAAAAATACTGAAAGACCGGTACGGGGATACTATCAACTTGTTGACAGACGGCCTGAAGATCTATACCACGATCCAGTTGCGTGTTCAGGAATATGCCAGACAGGCCGTGACAGAACAGATGAAAGGATTACAGCAGCTATTTAACCGGCACTGGCAGGGCAGGGTGCCGTGGCCTGATTCATCTGATCTGTTTATCCGTGCCGTACACAGTAGTAACCGGTATAAACAGTTAAAAGAGAAGGGATTGACAGAGAAGGAAATTCTTTGGAGAATGAGCTTACCCGTAACTGAGCCCGGGAATCACAGCGGAGGTGAAAAAACATACACCCCGCTCGATTCCATTAAACAAAGTTTGATGACCCTGCATGCCGGATTCGTGGTAATGGATCCTTTTTCGGGCTATGTGCTGGCCTGGGTGGGTGGTATTGATCACAGCCGGTATCAGTATGACCATGTAACAGCAAAAAGACAGGTGGGATCTACTTTTAAACCATTTGTTTATGCAGCAGCCCTGGAAAAAAGAATTTCCCCCTGTGAGTTTTTTCCCAATGAACGCAGGTCCTATCCGGAATTTGATGACTGGTCGCCGGAAAATGCAGAAGGAGATTATGAGGGCTATTACTCCCTGAAAGGGGCCCTGGCACATTCTGTCAACACGGTTACGGCAGCGGTCATCGAAAAAACCGGCGTTGACCGCGTGGTAAGGCTGGCAGAAAATATGGGCATTCAGTCGGATATACCGGCTGTTCCTTCCATTGCGCTGGGGACAGTTTCCCTGTCCCTGCTGGAACTGACCAATGCATATGCTCCTTTCATAAACGGAGGGATACGCAGAGAACCTGTTACCATACTGAAGATCGTTGACCGGCAGGGTAATCTCCTGTATGACTCTCAACCTGCCGGAGAAGATATAAGGGTTCTGGATCCTGAAATCAGCCGGATAATGTTATATATGCTGAAAGAAGTGGTAGATTCAGGAACAGCACGGTCATTGAGAAGCGTTTATCATTTGCAGATGGATCTGGCGGGGAAAACAGGGACTACCCAGAACAATGCCGATGGCTGGTTTATTGGGATTACCTCCGGTCTGTTGGCCGGATGCTGGGTGGGAGCAGAGAGCCCCCAGGTACATTTCCGGACAATAACTCTGGGACAGGGAGCCCGGACAGCACTGCCTGTTTTTGCCCGGTTTGTCATGCATGTTGACCATGACCCTTATCTGAAGAAATATACCCGGGGCAGTTTCCCCCTTCTGACCGAAGATGAAAGAAGAAAGCTGGATTGTCCTGATTTTTCAATGACCAACCCGCAGATGAACTTGTTTGAAAGATTGTTTGGAAAAAGACAACTATCCGATTCATTACGACGGGTGAAACAGGAAAAACGCCGGGAGAAAATACAAAAGAGTAAAGAAAAAATCCGGAAAACCATACGCAGGATCTTTGGGAAAAAGAGATGATCCGTATAAGCTTCTGTCGGTTTTATGTGGAGGGAAGGATGGAACCAATAGTCTTTCGCATCATTACTTCATCATATCCTCTGACGAGGTAATCTTTCAATATGCCTGTTTCCCGGTATCCTCTTTTTAGATAAAAAAGACGGGCTCCCTGGTTGAATGAAGATACACATAAAAAGACATTGGGGTGGATGGAAAAAATTCTTCCTTCGATAAAATCCATCAGCCGGCTGCCGACATGCCTGCTTCGCCAGGTGTCTTTTACCGCAATACTTTTCAAATAGCCGGAGAAGGCTCCCTGCATCTGTATGACGGCCACCCCAACGATCTCTTCTCCGGCATAGGCAACATAAGATTCATAAAAAGGATCCCGGAGACTCTTTTCAACCTGTGCAGCATCTATCCCCAGCGTGATCCAGGGATCGGTCCCTGCCATCAGGGAAGCACAGGTCAGTATCTCGGATTCTGTTTTCAGGGGTTGAATGGAAAATTTAGGATCGTCCATAGTACATTTTTTGGAAAAAAGTAGAAGTCATTTTGAATGAAGCAAGATAAACAAAAGTTTTTATTTTAATTTTAGGGGCAATATGAAAAGGATCTTCATATATTTTTCATCATTTAATCCGTACCATCCATGAATCCTCTTATCGTATTGCTGGTTATCGCGGCATACTTCGGGGTGTTGCTGCTAATATCTCATTTTACTTCCAGGCATGCGGATGCAGAGACCTATTTTACAGCAAACAGACGGTCTCCCTGGTATGTGGTGGCTTTTGGAATGATCGGGGCCTCCCTTTCAGGCATTACCTTCATCTCGGTGCCGGGCGAGGTGGGAAACACCTATTTTTATTATTTCCAGTTGGTTCTGGGTTATCTGGTGGGTTATTTTATTATCGCAGTGGTTTTACTACCTTTGTATTACCGGCTAAAACTGGTATCCATTTATTCTTATCTGGGTTCCCGTTTTGGAAAAGTTTCCTATAAAACAGGGTCGTCTTTTTTCCTTTTATCCCAGTCTATCGGTGCTTCACTTCGTCTGTTTGTGGTAGCCGGCGTTTTACAGTTGGCTTTTTTCAGTCATTATCACATCCCTTTCATGATCACAGTGATCGTCACGATTCTTCTGATATGGACTTATACCTACAAAGCGGGTATCAAGACCATTGTATGGACGGATACGTTCCAGACACTGATGATGCTTTCATCAGTGATCATAAGTATTGTTATTATTTCGAAAAGTCTGCACCTCTCGTTCGGAGGCATGATAGATACGGTCGTGCACAGTAAATACTCACGGATCTTTAACTGGGACTGGAATTATGAAAAAAACTTTTATAAGCAATTTATTACCGGAATTGTGGTAGCTATCGCTATGAACGGGCTGGACCAGAATGAAATGCAGAAGAGTCTGACCTGCCGGAATCTGAAAGAAGCACAGAAAAACATATATCTGTATAGCATAAGCCTGGTTATAACAAACCTGATTTTCCTGTTTTTAGGGGTATTATTATATGTTTTTATACAACGGACAGGCATTAAACTGCCTGTTGACCAGTACGGCCATTTTATTGATACGGATAAGGTTTTTCCCAATCTGGCACTGAATTATTTTAGTACGGCTACGGGGGTTATTTTTCTGCTTGGCATAGCTGCTGCTGCATTTTCGTCTGCCGATTCGGCACTGACAGCTCTTACCACGGCGTTTTATACCGATTTTTTAAATACAGCCGGGAAAACGGATGCTGAAAAGAAAAGCATACGGGTTTTGGTAAATATTGCTTTTTCCATCCTTCTGATAATCATAATTATGATTTTCCGCGCTGTCAACAACAGCAGTGTCATCAATACGGTATTTGCCGTTGCCAGCTACACCTATGGCCCCCTGTTGGGGCTTTACAGTTTCGGCTTGTTCACCCGGTACAAGGTGATGGATGCCCGGGTTCCCGCGGTTGTTTTGTTATCTCCTGTCCTTTCGTGGTTGCTCAATGTCCTGATGATCCGCTGGACCGGGTTCCATTTTGGATATGCCCTGTTGCTGATCAACGGGACGATCACTTTTCTTGGGCTCTGGCTTATCCGGAGGGAAGAAGGAGAAAAGGAATGAATGATAAAATGATAAAATGAATAAATAAATAATAATAACATCATGGTACGGATAGCAAAACTTTTTCTTTTATTGTTGGTGTTGGTTTCCTGTCAACGGAATACACTCAGGATCGTGGACAAACCTATAGATTTTTCTGAGAAAAGGATCCGGTTGACACTGGACTATATCCATCAGCACTATGGACTGGATCCTAAAGATATTACCATTACGCCACAAATTATTGTTTTACATTGGATTGAAACTAATGATCTTCATGAGGCCTTTAATATTTTAAAGCCGGAAACCATTCAATACGGAGGGATCGTGGCCAATGCCGGTAATCTGAATGTTTCCGCCCACTTTCTGGTTGACCGTGATGGTACGGTTTATCGCCTGATGCCGGAAACCTGGATGGCGAGGCATGTGA
>WFSC01000356.1 GCA_015486185.1 Bacteroidales bacterium
TCTGCCGAAGTGATAGATGCACGGAGTCTTGTGCCCTTTGATTACAGCCTGGTATTGCAGTCGGTAAAGAAAACCGGAAAGATCATCATTACCGGTGATGCAACGGAAAGAGGCTCTTATCTGAAAGATATGGCACAGAGTATGGCGGATCTGGCTTTTGATGATCTGGACGCTCCGCCGGTAGTGGTAGGCTCCCGTAACTGGATCACCCCGGCCCACGAACTGGAAGACTTTTTCTTCCCGCAACCTGACTGGATCGTGGATGCCATGCATGAACGTATTATGCCCCTGAAAGGACATAAGGTACAACACAATTATACCAACGACAATCTGCTATTGCAAAAAAGAAAAGGGATCTGAGGTTTTCCATGATTCGGCCGTCTCGTTTTTCCGGATAGAAAAGATTATCGTATTTTTAGAAAAATTTTAAAAAAATTATGGAACTGGAAAAAATTAAAATGATCATCCGGGAAAAGAAAGGTTTCATTTCCGATATGGATGGCGTGATCTATCATGGAGATCGCTTATTGCCAGGTGTGAAAAACTTTGTTAAATGGCTGAAGAAGGAAAAGAAACGTTTTTTATTCCTGACCAACTCCAGCGAACGCACACCCCGTGAGTTGCAGGAAAAACTTCACCGAATGGGCATTGACGTCGATCGTACCGTTTTTTATACCAGTGCGCTGGCCACGGCACAGTTTCTGGCTGCACAAAAACCGAAAGGCACTGCCTTTATTATTGGCGAGGCAGGTTTGATCAACGCCATGTACAATGTCGGATATACCATGAACAATGTGGATCCCGACTATGTAGTGGTAGGGGATACGCGTAATTACAGCTATGAGAAGCTGGAACAGGCCGTTAACCTGGTGCTCAAAGGCGCCAAACTCATAGGCACCAACCCCGATCTTACGGGACCTGTGGAAAATGGGATCGCCCCGGCTACCAAAGCCCTGATCGCACCGATAGAACTGGCTACCGGAAAGAAGGCCTATTTCGTAGGCAAGCCTAATCCGCTGATGATGCGTATCGCCAAAAGAAAGCTGGCTGTTCGTCGCGAAGATGCCATTATCATTGGCGACCGGATGGATACGGATATTATCGCCGGCATTGAATCGGAGATCGACACCTTGCTGGTTCTCAGTGGGATATCATCCCGCGAAACGATCAGGGAGTTTCCCTATATGCCGAAATATGTGTTGAATGGGGTAGGGGATATCGTCAGTTAAAATAACTAACAGGAAGGATCAATGCTGCAAGGTGTGTTATTCGATATGGATGGTGTGCTGGTGGATACGGAACAGTTTATTGCCCGTGCTTCCGTGGAGATGTTCCGGGAAAAAGGCCTGGATGTCAAACTGTCCGACTTTATTCCGTTCACCGGTATGGGAGAGATCAGATATCTCGGAGGCGTAGCGGAAAAATACAATTTCCCGCTGGATGTTATGGAAGCAAAAAAACGGGTGTATAAGATCTATGGAGAAATAGCACGGGGAAAACTTAAACTGTTGCCGGGGGTAAAAGAATTTATCGAAAAATGTAAGGAAAAGGGATTGAAAACGGCGGTGGCAACCAGCGCTGACCGGATCAAACTGGAGATAAACCTGCGGGAGACAGGACTGCACCAGACCTATTTCGATACCCTGGTGACAGCAGAAGATGTAACGAACAAAAAACCAGATCCGGATATTTATCTGAAAGCAGCAGAAAAGCTGAAATTGTCCCCGGAACATTGCCTGGTGGTGGAAGATGCGCCCGCAGGTGTACAGGCAGGAAAAGCTGCCGGTGCCAGGGTGCTGGCACTGCTTACCAGTTTTCCGGAAAAAGAACTGACCGGTGCCGACTGGATCGTCAAAGACCTGGCCCACGTACCGGAAGAAGTGTTGGAAGGGTAAAAAAGATAAAAGATAAAAGGAAAAAGAAAAAAGGAAAAAGAAAAAAGTGAATCAACCAGGAACCAGAAACCAGAAACCAGGAACAAAGAACAAGTAACAAACAACTATGAAAGGATTCAAAGATTTCCCGGGGCCGGAAGAAATAAAAGCATACCGTACGAATATGGTATTGAAAGTAAATGCCCATATTCATACCCCTTATTCGTTCAGTGCTTTTGAAGATCTGGAAGAGCCTTTCCGGATGGCCGTCAGGGAAAAAGTTGACATACTGGGTATTAATGATTTTACTTCCGTAAAAGGGTATGATGACTTTTTCAGGCTGGGATCAAAGTATCATGTTTTTCCTTTGTTTAACATTGAATTTATAGGCCTGCTGAAGGAAGAGCAACGCAAAGGTATCCGGGTGAATGATCCAAACAATCCCGGACGTACCTACTTCAGCGGCAAAGGTCTTCGTTATCCGTTTGTTCCGCCCGAAGGCAGGGAAAAGTTGTTGGATGACCTGGTTGCCGGGGGAAATGAGCAGGTACGACAGATGGTGAAAAAAGTCAACATGCATTTTAAGAAAAATGTGTCGGACATCCGGCTTTCTTTTGATAAGATCAAAAAAGATCTGGCCCGTGGCCTGGTACGGGAACGGCATGTGGCAAAAGCCATCCGCCTGGCAGTGGTCTCGGCTTACCCTGATCCGGAAAAACAAGTGGAAGTATTTACCCGGCTGTTTGACGGTACAGCCCCTTCGTCCCGGCCGGATGAACCGGCCAGGCTGGAGAATGAGATCCGCAGCCGGTTACTCAAAAAAGGAGGACCTGCATTTATTCCCGAAGATCCCAAGGCTTTCCTGCCGGTGGAAAAGGTACGTGATTATATTCTTTCTGCAGGAGGAATACCCTGCTATCCTGTTCTGCTGGATGACCCGGAGGGAAAGATCACCGCATTCGAATATCCAAAGGAAAAGCTGTCCGCTACGCTGAAAAAAATGGGGGTATATGCCGCAGAGTTTATTCCGGGAAGGAATAATTGCAAGGTACTGGAAGAATACGCAACTTATCTGTACAATGAAGGTTTTCTCGTAATGTTCGGCACCGAACATAATACCCCTGAGATGATCCCTCTAACGGTCTCCTGCCGGCATAACGTTCCATTGCCGGAAAGTTTAATGCGTATCTCTTACGGATCGGCTTGTGTGGTAGCTGCCCACCAGTATCTTACGGCAAAGGGGATGGAAGGATACTGCCTGCCCGACGGTTCCTGCCGGTCGGAAGACAGGGATGAACTGATCGCACTGGGAGATGGTGTCATAGGATATTTTCTGCAATTAAAATAAAACACTCAAAATGGAAACCCGGATCGAAAACAGAATGGCTTATGACATCATCCCGGCCGTCAGGATGTCAGCGGAAAAAGGAGTTCCCTGGTTGATAACACTGGATACGGTTAAAAAATTCCGGGAAGCATCCCGTTCAAAAAAGGACTTTGAACGCTGGCTGGATGCAGAAAAAAACGGCGGGGTAAAATGGCTGGGTTGGTCGGAAGAGGACAGCAATGAAAAGATCCTCGGCAAAATACGGGAGATGCTGAAAGGAAAGCCGGGAAAGATCATGCTGAAAAACCTGGGACTCCTCAACGTTTCATCAGGATATGCCGGAACAAAAACGACCCCCGTGTCCGGAAAGATCGTAGTGGTGACAGGAGCCGCACAGGGTTTTGGAAAAGGTCTGGCCGGGCATTTCGCTTCGGATGGCGCCTATGTGGTAGTGGCTGATAT
>WFSC01000357.1 GCA_015486185.1 Bacteroidales bacterium
GAATAGAGGTCCTGGGCAAGGGGCAGGTCCATATAAATAAATTCCCTGTTGAATTGTGGCAGGGGATATTTGAAAATGCCGGTAATGGGATACTTGCCGGCCGCACTGACGCCGTGATATCCCATCCCCAGTAATACCAGTGTGTCTCCAACGCGGAGATGAAGATAACTGGCAAGATCTTTGCCCATCAAAATGCCCGGATCGCCGGAATGGATATATTTTCCGCGGATGATCCATTTTTCAGGATTGGTGATTTTATTCTCCTGTTCGGGATCTATGCCGATAATAGCGGCGCCTTTGGTCAGCTCTTCGGATGAAGCCAGGGCGAAAGACTCCAGCCGGGGCGCAATCCCGGTAATCTCTTTTACCCTGTGTACTTTCTGCAACAAGGTGTCAGTCAACTCAAAAGTATTATTGATGGTCTTGTTTTCCCAGTAGTTCTCCTGTTGTATCTGAAGATAACCGGAATAGAACTTTACAACATTATCTATCATTTTGCTGTAACTGCCTTCCTGCATGGAGGACATCACGGCGGCGAATATGACGCCGAACAGAATGGATGCAACGGTGATCAGGGTCCTCCTTTTATTTCTCCACAGGTTTCGCCAGGCTATGACAGTAATATTCATAATATTTGGTGTTTTTTATCCATTGATAGCTTCCCTTGCTTTGAGTTTGAAGATAGCATAAAAAATATACAGGGAAACAAAAAGGGTTATAATAAATATGATAATAACAGGGGTATAGAACACGTAGGGTTTCAGGCTGAACAGGATCACCGGCTCGAAGCCCATCTGCAGAAAGGTTTCACGCATAGTCCAGGTGATCTGAATGGGGTAATGGATGAGATAAAGGATAAGAGGGATACTGATAAGATTCATCTTTTTTTACCTGTGTTTAATGAATTCTTTTCATATTCTGGATCGAAAAAAAGTTGTTATCGATGGATATGTTAAAACGGATATGCGTAAATTCCATGGTGGTTTTGTTACCCGGTTTGTCGGCAGGCACCATCTCAAAATAGGTAGGGATGGTCCGGTCACCCACATTTTTGATCTTTGACAAGGTCTCTGTATTTACCAGATAGCCGTCTTCATCATAGTATTCGTTTTTCAGGGTGAGAAATCCCTTTTTAGTGATCCAGGAATAGATCTTTCCCCATACCACTGCCGCTTCTTCTTTGGGGATCAATTCAATTTTATAGCAGTTGTATCCGTTCAGTTTTTCCATTCCCACCAGTTTATGGTTATAATCCACCACAATGGAAGATTCCTTGACCAGGTCGTCATTGGTCATGTCTGAACCCATCCACGATTGCATCATCATGGAGGGAGGAATTTTGATTGTACGGCCGATAGACGGGAGCCAGTTCCACATCTCTTTGTCCCTTTTGAGAAAGACCTGCCCCCTCTCTTTAGCTGGTGCTGTAATGTATATCAGGGAATATCTGGTTCCTTTGGCCCAGGCTTTAAATGAAAGGGTGCGCTCCCATTTGGGACGGATAATGTGCATGGTCACTTCCGAATAGCTCGACTTACCCCGCATCAGATCATACGCCTTGTTGACAATCTCCGTGGCGGTGAGATCCTGGGAAAAGGCCAGACCTGTACTGACCAGAAAAAACAGATAAACGGATAAAATAATTTGTTTCATGCGATAATGTTTTATTTATCTTTTTTGAAAACGAAATATAAAATTTTTTGTAACATTTGCACAGGATAAACGTCATACTTCCGATAATACAAATATGACAGTCAGGGAATACAACCGGAGCGTGGAAGAGTATGCCGATCATGTTTTCCGTTTTCTCTTTGCTTACCTGAAAAGAAGAGAACAGGCGGAAGATATTGTACAGGATATATATGAGAAGTTGTGGGTAAAACGCGAAACGGTTTCCTGTGAAAAGGTGAAGACGTATCTGTTCACTGCAGCTTACCATACAATGATCGACCGGCTGAGAAAAGAGAAGAGGGTGATCAGTATGGAAGATTCGGGTGTGGCGGAACATTCGGAGGAAATGATCTCTCCGGATCTTAATGAAATACTTCATGAAGCATTAAACAAGTTGCCTCCTGATCAGAAAGCGGTCATTTTATTACGCGATTATGAAGGTTATTCATACAGGGAAATAGGGGAAATTACCGGACAGTCCGAATCGCAGGTGAAAGTGAATATTTTCAGAGGACGGAAGTTCCTGAAAAACTATATTGGAAGCATAGAGGTTTTGATATGAACAACGGGATGATAAATATGGATAATTACGAGGCTTTTTCCCTTGACTATCTCGAGGGGAACCTGACGGAGGAACAAAAAAGGGAATTGTTCCTTTTCCTCGAGCAACATCCCGGTCTCAGGGAAAACCTGGAAGAATATGAGGAAGTCAGGCTGCATCCCGGTGATATCTCTTTTCAGGGGAAAAGCAGGCTGAAGAAAAGGGATTTTTCCTTCGCTTCCATTGATGAGACCAATGTTGAAGGAGTCATCATCGCGTACTGGGAAGGGGATCTGTCTGCCGAACAGCGCAAACAGGTAGAAAATTATATTTCCCGTCATCCCGGCCGGGGGAAAGATTTTAGGGTATATGGCAGGCTGTTTCTGAAGCCGGGTGAGGAAGTATTTCCGGGAAAAGACAGGCTATTCAGAAAGGATCATGCCGGTGTTTTTACGTTGTGGCGTCTGGCTGCGGCTGCTGTAATTGTTATAGCAATGCTCACGACTTTGTTCAGAGCACAGCTTTTCAGAAAAACGGAAGAAATCCCTGTGACTGCATCCGTTGTTAACAAGATTGTATCTCCTGAAAAAGATATCAGGAACCCGGTAACCGAACCGGAGAAAAAAACTGGAGAAACAGTGGCAGAGTTACCTGAAAATTTGAGTAAACAGAAACCGCCCGGTGTGGTCCATAAGAGGGAGGAGGTAAATCTTCAGGCAACCTTGCTGACGCATTGTCCGGTTATTACCGATTATGTTTTGCCGGTGACAGTTCCTGTACCCGATCTGACCCTGGATATGGAAAAAATCAATCACCAACATGATGAGAACATCCTTACGCTGGCCGAATATGCTTCGTTGAAAATAAAAAAGAATGTGTTGAAAGAAGATACGATTACCACGCCCCGCCTGAATGCCCGTGATGTTATACTTCTGGGTGTAAAAGGCATCAATTCATTGACCGGTCTTAATATACATGTTCAGAAGGAAAAAGATCAGTCAGAGGATAAAGAGATATTTGCCCTGTCTTCCCGGTTTTTTTCGTACACCAGAGTGCGACCGGCTGAAAAGAAATAGGCTCCCTGTAACTTTTATCAAGTTGTTTCGTCTTATTTCCGTAAATCAGTAAAAACGAAAACGATGAGAAAATTAAGTGTGTTTATATTGTTGACAGGTCTTGTGCTTTCTTCTTATGCCCAGGAAAATGTTACCGTGCCTGATACTTCCAAAAAAAAGGCAGAAGAAAAAGTGATAAACCCGGAAAAGAAGGATTCGGTAGTTGTTAAAGTCGGGGGGAAGGAGGTTATCTTGTCCGGGGATGCTGAAGAGGCGAAGGTCGTGGAGCAGAAAGAAAAAAAGAAACCTGAGGAGGAGAAACACGAGAAGGGCAAAAATCTATATAAGGAAGAATATAACGGGGATAAGTATAAAGTCATTGTTGGTAGTGAAGACAATCCGATCATGCAATATATTGAGGGGGATGATACAATTGTTATCAGAATGCGACGGAAAGGTATCCGGATCATTGAAACACCGGATGGTTCGACGATCCGGATTACCAAAGATTATAATTTACCGGAGAAAAAAAACAAAAGGAAAAGATTCAAAGGTAACTGGCAGGGATTTGAAATAGGTATGAATAATTATCTCACACCCGACTTCCGGTTTCCGAATGGCTTTCTGGAGGTATATGACGGGAAGGCATGGAACCTGAATTTTAATTTGTTGCAGTACAGCATGGGTGTTTCTCATAGCGGGAAAGTGGGGTTTGTTACCGGATTGGGATTGCGTCTCAACAATTATAAGCTTACCGGAAATAACAGTATTACCAAAGATTCAACAGGGTATATTGTTGAATTGCCCTATGAACAGGATTTAAAGATGTCGAAAATTTATACCTGTTATCTGACAGCTCCCCTGCTTTTTGAAATTCAAACAGGGAGATGGTTTGGGAAAGGTTTCAGGATGGGATTTGGTGTGATAGGAAGCTTGAAACTCCAGTCCTATACTAAGGTAAAATGGTATGAAAATGGCAATAAATCCAAAAACAAGATAAAGGGCGATTTCAATATTTCGCCGCTGGATGTTGCAACTACCCTGCGCATAGGAGTAAACGGAGTTGATATGTTTGCCAATTACAGCCTGATCCCATTGTTTCAGAAGGATCAGGGCCCGGAGGTCTATCCGATAGCGGTGGGCCTGGGTTTCCGGTTTTAAAGAAGCCTGTGGCAGTAACTTTTTTCACGGGATTTCGTATGAAAGTTCGTACGGAATTTTATTAACAAAAAATCATTGAGATGAGGAATATAAAATATTTATTGTATGGGATCGCTCTGTTGATATTGGCAGGAGGTTGCCGGAAAAAAGAGGAGGGTCCGGAGGTTGTTCCTGACGATCTGAAGGTGAATGTTTCGAGTGCGATCAGCTTCCCGGATTTGGACAAGAAAAAGGCCCTGATATTAAGCGACAGTCTCCTTACCGGTAAAAAGATGTATCAATATCTGCGTACACTGGTGTATGTTGGTGATTTTTCTGCTGGCATGATACAGCATGTACTTGATTTTGTCAGAACACGTAATATTACCGGACCGGTATCTTTTTCTTATACCAGTCCGGATGATGGCCGTGAAAAACTGCTTGTAGTAGAGGATCATTTCCTTTTTTCGAAAGAATACTGGGATTACGGTCTGACGATTGCTGATTCCAAGCTGGGCAATGCTTTCCTTATGGTATGGAACCTCTCTCCACTGAAAGCGGTCGCCATTTTACATCCTGTAGCCTATAATTACGAAGCTACCGAACAACGTAATGCGTTTATCAAGGTAGAATATAGTGAGGGTAATCAGAAGTATGACCGGACGATGATCGTTAGTGTAGCGGGAATGGATTCGATAGATGCCAGGTCAGTAAGAAGAATGAAATTATTTTTTGGACAGAAAGGAGATATAGTTTCACTGTTTGGAAATTTCAATATGCCGTATGGTTATGTTGTAAGCCCGGATGAAAAGAGAGGAAGGAGCTGGAGCTTTAAGGCCAAAAACAATGTGAAACTGGATATTGCCGTGGCACGATGCGGGATTCCCTTTATGACAGTCAGCACGGTTGACAAGATATGGTCCTATTACTCGATGGACCAGGTGCTGGAGCGGCAGATAATGTTTGCTTATCCTGAAACTGACACTACAGTGGTGGAAACAATCGTAAGTGATGCGGTAGGAATAGCCTATCTGGAGGGGCAGCAGGGATTTGTATCCAATGATAAAGAGAATCCGGATCCCGCAAAATTCACGCAGGACTTTATAGATATGAGCGGAATAGACCCGTGGCCTCCTGCAACAGTTGAAGCCATGTCCATAAGTTTTTAATCCGGTGACACTGTAAAGAAGAGGGAAACTGTTCTTCAACAGCTTCCCTTTTTTTCTTATCTTTAGGCCACCAGGAAAATATATTGCTACGGGGCCCTATGAAAAAATTTTCAGGTGTTATCGGTTTTTTATTTCTGACGGGTTTGATAACTGTGTTATCAGGCCAAACGGTGGCAGACAGCCTGGAAAATATACTGAAATCATCCAGGGGAGAGAAAAAACTGGGAATTTTGCAACAACTGATACATGTTACCTTTGCTTCTGATCCTGTTCGGGCGGTGAAATATGGTGAGGAAGCCCTCAAACTGGCCAGTGAAATGAAAAAGCCTGACATGGAAGCGGAGGTGTTGAATGATATGGCTAAAGCCAGTTTTTTTCTGGGTGATTATGCGCTGGCTGAAAATTACTATTTAAATTCCCTGAAGATTTATCAGCAAAAAGGAGATAAAAACGGGATTGCTAATGTGTTAAATAACCTGGGTGTACTGTATCGCAGTAAAGGAGATTATGCCAAAGCATTGGAATATTATAATAAATCGCTTGAACTGAAAAAGATACTAAAAGATAATTTGGGCATTGCCAAAACGTTAAATAATATCGGAGAGATTTATAAATTCAGGGGAGAATATTCCCAGGCTATCAGGTTTTATAAATCTTCTTATCTTTTGAAAAAAGAATTGGGAGAAAAAGAGGGGATGGCCAATTCTCTGAACAATCTTGGGGAAGTTTATAGTATTTGGGGTGATTATCAACAGGCATTGAAATATTATCTGGAAGCTTCCACACTTTGGAATAATCTTCATAACCTGAAAGGGATGGCCGGTGCTTATCATAATATTGCCAATATTTACCAGTTATTGAATAATTATACCCAGGCAGAAAAATATTTTCTGAGTGCATTGCGTCTGCAGGAAAAGATCGGAGCAAAAGGTGATATGGCATCTACCTTACGGAATCTTGGTAATGTATATTTGTTTTTGAAGAAATATGAAGCAGCCGATACTAATTTTTCCCGGTCATTGCTTATCGAACAACAATTGAATAATATCCCCGGAGTTGCCTCTACACTTGAATATATGGGGGAACTTTATTTTAAACAGAACCGCCAGGATGTCGCCATGAAATATTTTAACAAAGCACTGGTTTTGTATCAGCAAACAGGTGATAAAAACGGGATAGCAACCTGTTATTCAAATCTTGGAGATGCTTATCTGAAAAAAGGGGAACCTGGGAAGGCCTTAGAGAATTATCAGAAAAGTCTGGAGATAGCGCGCGATTTGAACATCCTTGCCATGATCCAAAACAACTACCTGGGCATCGCCAGGGTATTTCAGAAAGAAAAGAATTATAAAAAAGCGCTGGACTATTATTTTAAGTATTCGGAGATCAAGGATACATTATTGAATGAACAGGTCCATAAACAGATAGCTGAGCTTGAGACGAAGTATCAAACACGTCAGAAAGAAAAAGAACTGTTATTGAAAGACGAACAATTACGCAGAAAAGATGTAGAGATCGAAAAACAAAATCTGCAACGAAATGTTATGCTGGGGGGACTGGCTTTTGTCCTGATCCTGGTTATCCTGATATACCGGAACTACAGGTCGAAACAAAAAGCCAACAAAATATTGAGTAAACAAAAGGAGGAGATCGAACAAAAAAACAATGAGATCACAGCCAGTATCCGGTATGCTCGCTATATACAACGTGCATTTCTTCCGCATGAGAATTATATTCATGAAATATTCCCTGAAATATTTATTTATTTCAGGCCGAAGGATATTGTAAGCGGAGATTTTTACTGGATCGGGAAATCAGGACCATATGCTTACGTTGCTGCCGTAGATGCTACAGGTCATGGAGTGCCCGGGGCTTTTCTTTCCCTGCTTGGATATAATCTGTTGAATACGATTCTGAAAGAAAACCCTGAAATAGGACCTTCTGCTATCCTGGACGAACTGAATAGGGGTTTCAGTGAACGGATGTTCAAGGAGTATCAGCAAAAAGCCTTGCGGGACAGTATGGATCTGGCATTATGCAGGATCGATACCAAAAACCGGGAGTTGCTTTATTCCGGTGCCTACAATCCACTCTGGATCGTCAGAAAAGGCGAAATGATCGTGGTAAAAGGGGATAAGTTCCCAATTGGTTCTTATTTGGAAAACCCGGACAATCATTATTCCGAACATAATGTCATACTGGAGGATCATGATATGATCTATCTTTTTTCGGATGGGTATGCAGATCAATTTGGTGGTACTGAAGGGAAAAAGTTTAAATATGCCCGAATGAAAAAATTATTTTTAGAGATTAGTGGGAAAAATATGGATACACAATATAAAACACTGGAAAAGACCATGCAGGAATGGATGGGTGATCAGGAACAGGTTGATGATATGCTGATCATTGGATTAAGAATTGTGAATATATAAATTTTTAAGATCATGAGACTGCTATTAATAAGTAATTCGACCAATGCCGGAGAGGATTATCTGGCACACGCCAAAAAAAAGATCGGTGATTTTTTGGGGAGAAAGCAGAGGAGAATTCTTTTTATACCTTATGCTGCCGTAACTTTTTCGTACGATGAATATGAACGTAAGGTTAAAAAAAGATTTCAGGAGATAGGCCATGAAATTATTTCCATACACAGGGAAGAAAATCCACGCCATGCTATTCAGGAGGCAGAGGTCATTGTTGTAGGCGGTGGAAACACTTTTAATTTGCTGGCCTTGCTGCAAAATGAAGATATACTCGATAATATAGGGGAGAGAATATCAGAAGGAATTCCTTATATCGGATGGAGCGCAGGGAGTAATCTTGCCTGCCCTACTATTAAGACTACCAATGATATGCCGATCATAGAACCGAAGAGTTTTAATGCACTTGGTCTGATCCCGTTCCAGATCAATCCTCATTACCTCGATGCTTATCCTGAAGGTTATGCCGGAGAAACCCGGGAGATGAGAATACGGGAATTTCTGAAATTAAACCCGGA
>WFSC01000358.1 GCA_015486185.1 Bacteroidales bacterium
AAAAAAAATCGGTTTATAATTTTTTATGTTAATTGATTGGGAATCAATAAAAATACGCAAAACATGGATTGAGCCACTTATAATCCGGCATATTTTTCCCCTATTTCATCCAGGATCCCGGTGATTTCTTCGGGATCAAGTGAAGTGAGCAGACGTAAACGGAGGGGTTTGAAATCAGGAAGCCCTTTGAAATAATGTACAAAATGTCTGCGCATCTCAAAAATACCTCTTGGTGATCCTTTATATTCCAGCGATTTGTCAAGATGGAGTTTGGCCAGGTTGACTTTTTCGATGAGGGATGGTTCTCCAATCAATTCTCCGGTTTTAAGATAATGCTTAACTTGTTTGAACAACCAGGGTCTGCCGATGGCAGCCCGGCCGATCATGATGCCATCCACCCCATAACGGTCAAGCATTGCTTTGGCTTTTTGCGGACTGTCAATATCACCGTTACCGATAATGGGAATATGAATATGCGGATCATTTTTTACTTCACCTATCAGTGTCCAGTCAGCCTGTCCCTTATACAATTGGGTTCCTGTACGTCCGTGAATGGTCAGGGCACAAATACCGGCATCCTGAAGCTGCCGGGCGACAGATAAGATGTTTTTGTTTTGTTCGTCCCATCCGAGACGGGTTTTGACCGTTACCGGCGTCTTTACTGCATCAACCACCAGCCGGGTGATCTCTGTCATCAATGGCACATTGCGAAGCATGCCTGCTCCGGCGCCCCTGCGGGCGATCTTTTTGACCGGACAACCAAAGTTCAGATCAATAACATCCGGACGGGCTGTTTCAGCCATGATGGCCGCCTCCCTCATTGCTTCCGGAATATGTCCGTATAACTGGATTCCCATAGGCCTCTCAGCATCCAGAATATCCAGCTTTTTTATACTCTTTTCTCCTTTTCGTATCAGCCCGTCAGAAGAAATAAATTCGGTAAACATCATATCTGCCCCGAAATGCTTACATAGAAAACGAAAGGAAGGATCCGTGATGTCTTCCATCGGTGCCAGCATGACCGGAATATCCTTAAATATGATGTTCCCTATCTTAACCAATACAATTAATGTTTATTTTAGCGGATAAAAATATTAAATTTAGAATTGCCGGCCCAATGAAAATCAGTTTCCTGAAACATACCAATCCTTTTTTACAGATCCTGTTCATGATTTTTATTATGCTGGCAAGTTTTCTGATCTTTTCCTTCCTGGGTACCTTGCTTGCTGTTCCTTTATTTCATGTCAATCTGCTCAACCTGGCCAACCTGATGAATGATATGGGAAATCCCGGAAATGTCAGGGTGCTTAAATACCTGCAGGCGGTTCAGTCAATAGCATTGTTTGTAGTCCCTCCGTTTTTGTTTATTTTCTTTTATGGCGGGAGCAGTTCCCGTTTTTTTGGTTTTAATAAGGGAGCAGGCTTATATGCCTGGTTGGCGATTGTCTTTCTGATGGTGTTTTTAGTACCCGTCAATAATTTTCTGGCCCAATGGAATGGAAACATATCTTTTCCCGAGTCACTGGCCGGACTGGAAAAGGTGTTGCGTAATATGGAAAACAATGCAGATAATCTGACAAAAATTTTCCTGAAAATGGATACCACAGGATCTTATGTCGTGAATATGCTGATCATTGCCATTATCCCTGCATTGGGCGAAGAATTAACCTTCAGGGGGATTTTTCAGCCTCTGTTTATACGCTGGACTAAAAATATCCATGCCGGTATCCTGATCACGGGTTTTTTCTTTAGCTTTTTCCATTTTCAGTTTTTTGGTTTTTTCCCCCGCTGGTTGCTGGGTGTGTTATTTGGGTATCTTTATTATTGGAGCGGTACGATCTGGGTGCCGGTGTTGGCACATTTTATAAATAATGGCCTGGCGGTTACAGCCTATTGGATCATGGGAGCGGAAAATGTTGAAAAAATTGATCAACTGGGAGCTTCCGGTCAGGATCTGACTTTATATACCGGATTACTGGTAGTTGGTTTATCACTTTATGTGTTTTACCGAAGTACACAGGTAAAAGGGAAGCACCCTATTAATACGGCATAGATCTGTATTGCTTGTCAATCAGCAAATCTATAAAGAATCAATATGCCTGGACTCATTTGAGCGGTAAACATAGATGATACCGTATTCGGCAGCTTTTTCCCGTCTCATATGATCCGGCAAATCCCTGAATGATCTTTCAATATGATCCCATAATGTGGAGATCAACTCATCAGCCTCTTTTCTGAAACGAAGGATCTCTTCGTGGGCAGCATCCCTGGTTTTTCTGTGGATCTTGTACTCATGATAGGCATCCATGAATTGTTCATACCTGACTTTTACAACGGCAGCAGTTGGGTTGGTAAGTGGAGAATATCCTTCCGATGTGCGTTTTTCTTCGCCTTTCAATATAATATTTCCCCAATAGGCCAGATCCTCATAGGATTGCAAGGAGGGTAAGGTCTTGATAGAATCCAAACCAAAATATTTCAGGGATCTTTCAGATAATTCTCCTCTCTGAACAGCAAAAAAAGTAATCTGTATAAAATGAGATAAGAACATCCTGGCCTTTTTGTAAATAACATGAAGCTGACGATTTTGAGCTGATAGTTGTTGCTTTTGGATTGCATAGAGGTTCAAGGCCGCTTCATACCTGGGGAGGAAGGAATGGATCTTGTAATAAACCGATTGGGGAAAAGCCAGATATAACGGAGAGATCTCCTCCCCTTTCATGTTGGCCGTCCGCAAGGCTTTGAGGCGGGCAGCATCGGTGTTGGGCAATCTACGATAAGGCATGTTAATAAAGTAGTTGAAAAAGTGTTAATAAAATGGTTGTTAACTGGCGAATATAAGAAATATTATCTTAAATATGCACTATTCGTAATAAAAATTATTTTTGATAATGGATTTATTGGTGTAAATTACGCTGTTTTAATAAAAAAAATTAATCATGTTTGATCAGGAGATTTATATTAAAAGACGTAACGGACTCAGGGGACAACTGGATTCCGGGATCATTATCTTTCCGGGGAATTTTGAAAGCAGTATGAATTATCCGGATAATCCGTACAGGTTCAGACAGGATAGTAATTTTTTATATTTTTTCGGTTTGGATCATGCCGGTTATGTTGGTGTTATTGATCTGGATGAAGGGAAGGATATGATTTACGGAGATGATGTGGACATGGATGATATTATCTGGATGGGTGCCCAGCCATCCGTGCATGATCAGGCGGAAAGTGTGGGTGTAAAAAATACTGCCCCGCTGGATCAACTTGAAGTATTCTTAAAAAAAGCACTGGAAAAAAACAGGATCATTCATATTTTGCCTTTTTACAGAGGAGATAATGTTTTATTCTTATCAAGGGTAACCGGCAAATCGCCGGACGAGCTGGAAAAAATGATCTCGGTCCCTCTTATCAAAGCTGTAATTAACCTTCGGTCATACAAGGGGGCAGAAGAGATAAAGGAAATTGAATATGCCATGGATATTGCCTGGGAGATGCATACCACGGTGATGAAAATGGCAAAACCGGGTGTCATTGAAAGAGAATTGGCAGGTACGATCGAGGGTATTGCTGCAGCCCGTGGTAACGGGATATCTTTCCCGGTTATTTTGACGATCAATGGGCAAACACTGCATAATCATTATCATGGGAACATACTGAAAGAGGGCAGGATGATGGTAACGGATGCCGGAGCTGAATCCCTGTTACATTATGCCAGCGATATCACCCGGACCATTCCGGTAAACGGACGGTTCGACCAACGGCAAAAAGATATTTATGAAATTGTGTTAAAAGCCAATACCGAAGCCATAAAGGCTGCACGGCCGGGTATGACCAATAAAAATCTGCATTTGATGGCTTCCCGGATCATGGCGAATGGACTGAAAGAGGTGGGATTGATGCGAGGGGATATTGATCAGGCGGTTAGTCTGGGTGCCATAGCTTTGTTCTTCCCTCACGGACTGGGACATATGATGGGGCTCGATGTTCATGATATGGAAGGTCTGGGAGAAGATTATGTGGGATACAATGATGAGGTGCACCGGAGTAAGCAATTTGGAATGGCCTTTTTACGACTTGCCAGAAAACTTGAACCCGGTTTTGTCTTTACCGTTGAGCCCGGTATCTATTTTATTCCTGCTTTAATTGAACAGTGGAGAGAAGAGAAAAAATTTGCTGAATTTATCAATTATGATAAATTGGATGCTTTCATGGATTTTGGGGGGATCCGAATAGAAGATGATGTGTTCGTGAAAGAAGATGATGTAGAGGTTATAGGTCGTCCTATCCCAAAAACAGTGGAAGAAATCGAGACGATCATGAATAGCTGAGATAAAAATTCCACCCGGGATTTACGTCCGGAAGAGTTAAAAGAATTGAATGACTATGCCCCGCGTAAATGGGTTTAGTATTTCACATCAAAAATGAGCGTTGTAAAATTCGCGGTTTAAGCGGGCGATGTTTGTTAGTGAAATTTCTTTCGGACATTCGGCTTCACAGGCTCCCGTATTGGTACAGTTTCCAAAACCCAGTTCATCCATCTTGGCAACCATGGCTTTTACCCGTTCTCTGGCTTCAACTCTTCCCTGGGGTAGCAGGGCGAAATGAGAAACGGAAGCAGATACAAAAAGCATGGCCGAAGCATTCTTACAGGCGGCCACGCAGGCACCACATCCAATGCAGGCTGCTGCATCCATAGCCAGGTCGGCTTTGTCCTTGCGGATAGGAATAGCATTGGCATCCGGAACACCGCCTGTATTTACTGATATGTATCCTCCGGCCTGGATGATCTTATCAAAAGCCGAACGGTCAACCATCAGGTCCTTGATAACAGGAAAAGGTTTTGCACGCCAGGGTTCAACGGTAATGGTCATGCCGTCCTTGAAATTACGCATATGCATTTGGCAAACGGTGATCCCGTGATCAGGACCATGAGGACGGCCGTTGATGTACAGGCTGCACATGCCGCAGATCCCTTCCCGGCAGTCGCTGTCAAAAGCAACAGGATCTCCTCCCTTTTCTATCAACTGATCATTGAGAATATCCAGCATTTCAAGAAAAGAAGCATCAGGGGAAATATCCTTGACCTCATATGTTTCAAATTTTCCTTTGGCGTTGGTGTTTTTTTGTCTCCAGATCTTCAGTTTAAAATCCATGGTTTCCAGATTAATGATTCCAGAAAAATATTATTTATAACTTCTAGTTTGTACCTTGATATATTCGAATTTCAAGGGTTCCTTATGCAATTCAGGAGGCTTGTCAGGTCCTTTGTATTCCCAGGCAGCTACATACATGTATTC
>WFSC01000359.1 GCA_015486185.1 Bacteroidales bacterium
ATACATTTACCGACCAGGAAGGCCTGGTTCTCGAGTCCGACAAACTGATCTTTTCAAATCCCCGGGTGGCGGATATGCCTTTCATAAGAATGGCAATACGGCAATCCAGGCCCTTGTTTTTTTTCGATACCCGTCATCTGGATCAGGATGCGCTGAACGAGATCGTTGCCTTATCCGGAGAAGCAAAAACACTTGCGGTTTGTTATAACCCTGTATGGTCTCATCCTGTTTTCAGCAAGGCTTCCGGTATTGTACAGGTTCCTTTTTATGCAGAAATGAACTATCGTTTACCGGCAGCACAATTCAATACAGAACGGGCTTTAGATCATTTATTGTTCTCACTCGAGGCTGTTCTCCGGCTTTTCCGGACTCTTCCCAAAAAACCGGTCGTCAGGGTCTATTCCGCCGGAATGGTTCAGGCTGACATGGTACATGTACGTCTCGATTTTGACAACAATGCCTCCGTATGGTTCAAGTATGAAGGAATCAGTGAAACAGAAGGGTTTTCATGCCGGTTGATACAAACAGGACATATTGTTAGGGCAAACATGATATCCGGAGATATCCAACATCAGCAAATGGGTCCTGATGGCTTTTTAAAAAACAACAAGCTTTCCCTCCGGGGGAATAATTTTCCCCTATATACAAACTGGCAGAATTTCCTGTCGGGAGATAAAAGCAGATATATTTCACTGGAAGACCGGTTAATAAGCTCACGTATCCACCATTACATACGTGAAAAAGTACGTTACATGTCCCTGACCGGACAACAGGCACTTAAAAGTTTACAATAATCCCCGGTTCTGAAAACATTTTTCAGGCTTTTACGTTATCATCGAAGAGCGATACCTTCGTTACCCTCCGATGAATAAAAAAATACAGGTTTTTAAATACGTATTATTTGATTATCTGGCTGCTCTGGTGGCATGGGTCTTGTTTTTTCTATACAGGAAGGTCTTTATAGAATCTGTCAAATTTGGTTATTCCGTTCCTTTCCAGGCGGATAAGAATTTTGTCCTGGGCTTGTTATTAATCCCTCCCGGCTGGTTACTGCTTCATTACCTGTCAGGATATTACCGGAATATATTCAGGAAATCCAGGCTGCTTGAACTAACACAGACCTTTGTAGTAACACTGGCAGGGGTAATTATCCTTTTTTTTCTGGTCATTCTGAATGATGTTATCGCCACCTATAAGAATTATTATCAGTCTGTTGCAGTTTTGTTCGCCCTCCAGTTCACCCTGACCTACCTGCCACGACTGATCTTAACCTCTGTTACCAACTACAGGATCCATTCCGGAAAGCTCAGTTTTAAGACGGTTATTATAGGAAGCAGCCGGAAAGCTGTCAATATTTATAAGAAGTTGAAAAAAAGCAATGGCAAAGCGGGCTATAAATTCATTGGGTTTGTATCCCTCAAACCAAAACAAACGGGCCCGTTGAAAGACTATCTCCCTTATCTTGGTGACCTGAAAGAAGCACGTAAGATCTTTGCAAACGAAAATAAAGTGGATGAAATCATTCTGGCTATTGAAGAGAATGAAAAAAAAGAGATCGGATATATTCTCAACCAACTTTTTTACTCACAGGCTCACCTCCAGGCTATTCCTGAGTTATATGACATCCTGGCCGGCAGGGTTCATATGTCATCATTTCTGGGGACTCCGTTAATAGAGATCACCCATGAGCTGATGCCTGCATGGCAGATGATCTTCAAGACCCTTATTGATTATTCTGTTGCATTCACCCTGTTGATAATATCCTTGCCTCTGACAGGGATAATCGCCATTGCCATTAAACTTTCCTCTCCGGGCCCGGTACTTTTTATTCAGGAACGTGTCGGCCGGCATGGCAAACCGTTTATGATATACAAATTCAGAACAATGTTTAAGGATGCAGAAAAAGACGGACCGGCACTTGCTTCTGATAACGATCCCCGCATCACCCCTGTCGGTCGCTTCCTGCGCCGCACCCGTATGGATGAGATCCCCAACTTTATTAATGTACTCAAAGGAGAAATGTCACTGGTTGGTCCCCGGCCGGAAAGAAAACATTTCGTGGACCTTATCCTCAATAAGGTTCCCCATTACATACACCTGCAAAAAGTAAAACCGGGCATCACTTCATGGGGCCAGGTCAAATACGGCTATGCCGAAAATGTGGAACAGATGATTGAACGTATGCAGTACGACCTGATATACATCGAGAATATGTCCCTGTATGTGGACATGAAGATCATTTCATATACCCTGTTGACCGTGTTGAAAGGAAAAGGGAAGTAGGAACGAAAGATTGATCTCCACCTTCGCTAAGGCTACGGTGGACAAGGATGATCGGTAATCAGCGAACTGAATTTATCAAGAAGTAACTTATTAACATGAGCTGGAAATCACAAAGTGTAAAAATATTTGTTAAAAATAAGGATTGTTACTTATCTCGAGCCCTCGTTATCAGATTATTCACGTAACATATACTTTTTCATTGTTTTATATACCGGTCCGACAGGGGTCAGGAGGCTCTCGATAAAATGTACCTCCCGGACTTCAATGCTGGCAATATCACGATCCCTGAAATCATTGAGTACATTCCGGAAACGGCTTTGATCATTGATCCGTTTGATCCGGCCAATGGTCAGATGTGGCGAAAACGGTTTATCCGGCAGGGCAAAGTCGCCCTCAATCAACACATCCGTTACAGCTTCAGCCAGACCGTCCATTCTCTCCGACGGTTCGATGTCAAACCATAATACCCTGGGTTTACGAAGACCGGGGAAAACCCCTGCACCGGCGAAATGCAGATCAAAGGCAGGCAAGCCTGCAAGATAATTCTCAAACAATTTATCAACCCTTTCAATATCTTTTTCTTCAGTATCTCCGAAAAAATGAAGGGTCAGGTGCAGCTTTTCCGGTTTGACCCATTTTATCTTCTCGTCAGACAATGCTTTTCTGAGCTTTTCCAGATGACCGGCTACCTCTTCGTTTTCTCCAACAGGAATAGCTAAAAATATACGTTTCATGACACAAATAGTATGAAAAATTTATACCTTTATAAACGAAAACATAAAAATAATTCAGTCATGGAAGATAAGAAAAAGTTTGCAGTTATTTTATCGGGAAGCGGGGTTATGGACGGTTCTGAGATCCATGAAGCCACCATGAGCATGTATGCCATCATGCGAAACGGGGCGGTTTACGAGATCTTTGCACCTGATATTCCCCAGTATCATGTTATCAATCACCTGACGGGAGAAGAAGCCAATGAGACGCGCAATGTTCTGGTCGAATCGGCGCGTATTGCACGGGGGAAGATCAGACCCCTGAGCGAATTTGATGAAAAAGATTTCGATGCACTGATGATGCCCGGCGGCTATGGTGTGGCCAAGAACCTCAGCGATTTTGCCTTCAGGGGAGCAGACTGTAAAGTGAATGAGGAAGTAGCTGCTGCTATCAAAACCATGGTAGCTGCAGGGAAACCAATCGGCGCCGTTTGTATTTCTCCGGTGATCGTTGCCTGTGTGCTAAGGGATGTGGAAGTGACCATTGGTCAGGACAAAAGCACAGCCCGGGCCATAGAAGCCATGGGGGCACGTCATATACCCACAAACAACGGAGAGATCGTAATAGACAAAAAATACAAGGTGGTCACCAACCCTGTCTCTTATACACATCTGACGC